>JAPLCH010000076.1 GCA_026392325.1 Solirubrobacterales bacterium
CGAGCACGGCGACCGAACCTGCAAGGCAGCGCTGTCCGGCTGCTCCGAAAGCTGACCCCATGACTCCCTGCGTCATGACATCCGGGTCAGCGTCGGGCATCAACACCATGGAGTTCTTCGCTCCACCAAGTGCTTGGCAGCGCTTGCCAACTTCAGCGCAGCGGCTGGCGATGATGCGTGCGGTTGTAGCGGACCCGACGAATGAGACGCCATTGATTCCCGGGCTCTCAAGGATTGCCTCAACGCAGTCACGGCCTCCGTTGACAAGGTTTACGACGCCCTTGGGGATCTCCTCGATGCCGTCAATCAGCTCCATGATCCGCATTGAGACCAGGGGGTCCTGCTCGCTTGGCTTGAGGATGAAGGTGTTGCCGCAGGCGATCGCGTACGGAAGGAACCAGAGGGGGATCATCGCCGGGAAGTTGAACGGTGTGATTGCTGCGATGACTCCAACGGGCTGACGGACAAGCTCCACGTCAACGCCGGTCGCAATGCCCTCCAGGTTCTCGCCCTTGAGCAAGACGGGAATTGCGGTTGCGTGTTCAACGGACTCAATGCCACGGCCAACCTCACCGAATGCGTCATCAAAGGTCTTGCCCATGTCGGTTGTGACGAGGCGGGCAAGCTCTTCACGGTGTGCGTCAAGCACCTCGCGCAGCTTCATTACCGCGCGGGCCCTGACCATTGGACTTGTTGCCCTCCAAGCTGGCAAGGCAGCGCGGGCTGCAGCTACTGCTGCCTCTACCTCAACGGTTTCGGAGAGTGGAACCTGTGCGAGGACCTCACCGGTTGCCGGGTTGCGGTCTTCGAGGCGATCGCGCGAAGGGTCCACGTCAACGAATGCTCCGTTGACGTAGTTGCCGATCACTTTGCCTGTTTCAGGTGCTGTTGTGGCCATGTGTCCACGATACCCGAGGTACGGCGGGTGTCAGCGACCCTTCCAAACAGGTGCGCGCTTCTCAGCGAAGGCAAGTGCGCCTTCCTGGGCATCTTCACTGGTGAACACTGGGGCAACAATCGCTTCCTGTGCGTCCCAACCTTCAGCTTCAGACCAGTCAACGGCCTTGGTGAGGATCTCCTTGCTGGCCCAAACTGCGAGCGGTCCGTTGACGCTGATTGCGCCGGCCAGTTCGATCGCTGCGTCAACTGCTCCGCCGGTTTCGGCAACACGGTTGACCAGGCCAACCTCGTAGGCTCGCTCTGCGCTGATTGGGTCACCTGTGAGCGCCATTTCCATGGCAATGTGGAACGGAATGCGGTTTGGCAGGCGAAGCAGTGCACCACCGGCTGCAACAAGGTTGCGCTTGGCCTCTGGAATGCCGAGCTTGGCTCCCTTGGCGGCGACGATCAGGTCACAGGCAAGAGCGATTTCCATGCCACCGGCTACTGCGAACCCTTCAATGGCGGCAATAAGTGGCTTCTTGGGGCCCTTTTTGGCAATTCCAGCAAAGCCGCCTTCTTCAAGGAAGGGAAGCTCGCCGCGCATGAAGGCCTTGAGGTCCATGCCGGAGCAAAACGCACCGCCAGCACCGGTCAGGATGCCGACACGGAGCTCGTCCGTGGCGTCAAGGTGGGCAACCGCGTCAGCGAGGCCTTGGGCAACTGCGCCGTTTACGGCGTTGCGGGCTTCGGGACGGTTGATGGTGATGATGAGGACGCCATCGCGCTCCTCTGTGAGTACTGCATTTTCAGTTTCGGTCATGGACGGGAGCCTACGCCACTAACCAAAGAGCGTGAGGTCAGGCTCCTTGTCACCGCGGACAACAGCCAGCTCAACCTCGACGCAAGCGATGCCACGGCTCTCCGCCAGAACAGCTGCCTGTGGGCGGATCTTCTCGGCAACTAGTACTCCGCGACAGTCCGCCTTCTCCGGGTCAAGACGGATGCGCTCCAGATAGCGGCTCAGCTGCTCAACCGCATCAATCGTCGCCTGGCGCTTGACCTCCACCGCAATCCAACCATCGTCGCCATCGCGACACATCAGGTCCACGGGACCAATGTCCGTCGCCCACTCGCGGCGCACAAGCCGGAAGCCCTCCCCACACCAGTGTGGTGCCTCGGCCAACGCGGCCTGCAAGTCCTTCTCAATCCCGTCCTTCTCCAATGCGGCAGCCTGACCATGTCGTGGAGGGAGTCCGACAAAACCTCTGAAATAGTGATCTCCAAGCGGTCTTCTGTCTTGCCGGCCTTCTTGCGGATCACGATCTTCGTGACCGGGTCGCCTTCCTCCTCGATCACCGTTGGCGGTGTCATCCAGTTCTGTGGCTTGTAGCCCCCGGTGTCGGCATGGACCATGACCGAGCCGTCCTCCTTGATCATCAGCAGGCGCAGAGCCTCCGGCAGGAAGGCCTCAGCCCTTCCCGTGTACCTGACTTCACATTGGGCGACGATCAAACGCACTGCCTGAGCCTACGCTGCCGTCGCGACGGAGGTGGAAGTGCCGGTCGGGCGGCCTCGCCTCAAGCGGCCTTCTCCGGAATGGCGCGCGGCTCGTTCTCCTCAACCCACTTCTTCAAGGAAGTGACCTCCGGGTTTGGCCCAAAGGAGAGCGCCTTCTCGCACGCGGCAAGACAATCACTCCTGCGGTCCGTCTTGGCAAGAGCATGGGCATAGCGTGACCATGCTGCGGGCCAATCAGCTTCAAGCATCGTTGCCTCGTGACAAGCCTGAACCTCACCACCAACATCGCCCTCCAGCTGGCGAACAAGCGCGAGGTCGAGCAGGGTCTCAGCGCCCGCGCCTTCCTCCCGGGCGCGCTCAAAGGCAACCCGTGCGCTCTCGCGGTCGTGGCGTCTCAGGCTGATGCGACCAACGCGGGCCCAACCATCCGGGTCCGACGGACGCAGGTCTGCTGCGACTCGAGCACTGTCCAAGGCAGGCCCCCAGGAGCCCATCGCCTCATAAATTCGTGCGGTGAAACGGTGCGCGCCCGGGTTCTCCGGCTCCACCTTCACCCAGTCACGCGCGGCACGCGCTGCGGCAACATGGTTATTGGCCTGAAGGAATGCGGAAGCGAGCTGACGCAGGACCACCGGGTCATGCGGGGACGCGTTCCGGGCGTAGATCAGGCGCTTGGCAGCAAGCTCCGCGTCGCCTTCTGCGAGCGCATGGGCGGCCGCAGTCATGAAGCGTTCCACCCTGTCAGCTGCAGCATCAGGAACGCCGAACTCCACATACTGGAGCGAACCGGCTGGAACAGTGCGAATCCCCACAGCGAAGGTTGCGCGGGCCCACTGGTCGCTTGGCCCACCCTCACCTGTGAAGTAGATCCCGTTGACAGACCCAACGCCCCACTCCGGATATGACAGGCAGCGGGCATAACGGTGGACGACTGACCGGTCTGGAACCCGGGAACCAAACGGGTCGTTCTTCTGCTCATCCTTGGCAGCCTTGCGGGCACGCTCCTCTGCTTCGTAAGCCCTGCGGCCGGCTTCCTCACGCGCTTTGCGAGCAGCCGCGGCAGAAGCCCTGACTGCATTGCGCGACACCGAACCGCCACGTGACTGCTCAGCGATTGACTCCAAGATGTCGGCAGCGCGATTGATCGTCTGCAAATGGTGCTCGTGCTCCATTTGCTTGCCCTTTGGGGCAATGTCCGGATGCCAACGCTTCGCCATCTTGCGCCTTGCGAGCTGGACGTCACGTTTGCCAAAGGGGGCCTCAAGCTCGAGGAGCAGGAGCGATTGCTCAAGGTCAAGGATGACGTCAGACATCCGACACACGGTACCCGTATGAGTTGATCAGCTCCACCATCAGGAAGCGCAAAGAACGCACGATGCCCACTTCCGGGTTGCGGCCCACAAAGCGACAGGCGCGGAGGAAGCATGCTCACTCCGCAAGATGGGCCCCGGTCCCGGCGCGTCAGCGCTTCCTACATCAGGCGGGTCAGACTGAAAGAGCAGGCAGCACGACGGTGAAGAGGTTCATATACACCTCCACAAGAGCGGCCTCAACATCCGCCCGCTTGATCTCACCAGAGAGCATCCTGCCGATCAAGTTCTTGGTGCCCGCCAACTGACAAATAACCGCTGCCCTGACACGCGGCGAATCAGTGAGGTCCCCTCGTGCTTGAATCATCATGCTGGCGGTGTATTCCTGAGAGGCTTGGATCTTCTCGCTTATACCGCTTCCGTCAGGCCTCACTGTGTTCGAGAAAATCCAGGGCTCCCCAACAGATTCGGCCCAGTCAAGGAACACAGCCACGGACCGCTCTGTTGTGCGACGAACGTCCGCCTTGCGCTTCGCAGGGGCAAGAAACTCCTCACCGAGCATCCCGGGCAAGGTAGCCATGTACTCGTCAAACATGGCTCCGTAAAGTGCGCCAACGCCGCCGCCCGGGAAATAGAGCGAGACGAGCTGGCGCGTAACACCCGCAGCGTCGGCCACATCATCAATCGTGGCTTCCGGGTTTGGGAGGAGGACCTTGCGAGCTGCTTCGAGGATCTGAGCCCGGCGCAGATCCGGAGACAAGCGTTTCTGCTTCGGCTTGCCGCTGGTGCCCTTTGCGGCCGCGCCCTTAGTTGAATTGGCCTTGGGCATATGACAACCCTACTCTCACCCCAGACAGCCACAGCAATCCTTACGGGCTTAGAACAGGCCGCCACGCGGGACAAGCCCCTGTCCTCCTATGCTGCACTGTCTAATGGCCGGCGAATTTATTTACACGATGAATGGTCTGACAAAGACCCACCCACCGGACAAGACGGTCTTTGAGGACATCACCCTCTCGTTCTATCCGGGCGCGAAAATTGGCGTTCTTGGCTACAACGGCTCGGGCAAGTCGAGCCTGCTGAGGATCATGGCCGGTACCGACACTGATTACAGGGGAACCGCCACGCTGCTGGCCGGTGCCACCGTGGGAATCCTTGAACAGGAACCACAGTTGGACGAGTCCAAGAACGTTCTCGGCAATGTTGAAGAAGGCATGGGTGAGATCAAAGCCCTGATGGACCGCTTCAACGCAATCGCCGCCAACTATTCCGACGAGACTGCAGACGAGTTCGCCCGCCTCCAAGAGCAGATTGATGCTGCTGACGGTTGGAACCTCGACACAACGCTTGAAATTGCAATGGACGCGCTGCGTCTTCCGCCCGCTGATGCAGATGTTTCCAAGCTCTCCGGTGGTGAAAAGCGCCGTGTCGCCCTCTGCAAACTCCTGCTGAAGAAGCCTGACCTGCTGCTCCTCGACGAGCCAACCAACCACTTGGACGCCGAGTCCGTTGCGTGGCTTGAGCAGCACCTGGCCGAGTACCCGGGCACGATCGTCGCCGTAACCCACGACAGGTACTTCCTCGACAACGTTGCAGGTTGGATTCTCGAGCTCGACCGTGGCAAGGGCATTCCTTATGAGGGCAACTACTCGGGTTGGCTTGAGCAGAAGGCAAAGCGCCTCGCCCAAGAGGAGAAGGAGGATTCCGCCCGGCAAAAGACCCTCAAGGAGGAGCTCGAGTGGGTGCGCATGAACGCATCAGCCCGTCGCGCAAAGCCCAAGGCTCGCCTGAACCGTTACGAAGCCCTGCTTGCAGAAGACCGCAACCTTGACTTGAGCACGGTGCAGATCCACATTCCGGCCGGACCGCGCCTCGGCGGCGTTGTTGTTGAAGCCGACAAGGTCTCCAAGGGTTACGACGACAAGATCCTGTTTGAGAACCTCTCCTTCACCCTTCCCCCCGGCGGCATTGTCGGCGTGATCGGCCCCAACGGAGCCGGCAA
This sequence comes from Solirubrobacterales bacterium, assembly GCA_026392325.1. GTDB lineage: Bacteria > Actinomycetota > Thermoleophilia > Solirubrobacterales > Solirubrobacteraceae > WLNJ01. Next base: position 5,713 of record JAPLCH010000076.1, read on the forward strand.
GACCACACTTATGCGCCTGATCACAGGCCAGGAGCAGCCCGACAGCGGAACCCTGAAGGTTGGTGACACGGTCGAGCTTGGCTACGTGGACCAGTCGCGTGACGCGCTGGATGACGACAAGAACGTCTGGGAAGTCATCTCTGGTGGCGAGGAGCACATCATGGTCGGGGACCGCAAGGTCAACAGCCGTGCCTATGTTGCCTCCTTCAACTTCCGCGGTGGTGACCAGCAGCAGAAGGTTGGAAACCTGTCCGGTGGTGAGCGCAACCGCGTCCACCTGGCGAAGCTCCTCAAAGAAGGAAGCAACCTGCTGCTGCTCGATGAGCCGACCAACGACCTTGACGTTGACACGCTGCGCGCACTTGAGGAAGCCCTGCTGTCCTTCGGCGGCTGCGCGATGGTCACATCGCACGATCGCTGGTTCCTTGACCGAATTGCCACGCACGTACTGGCCTTCGAAGGTGACTCAGAAGTTGTCTGGTTTGAAGGCAACTTCGAGGCTTACGAGGAGAACCGTCGCGAGCGCCTTGGTGAGGCCGCAGACAGGCCACACCGCATCAGTTACAAGCGCCTTACGCGCTGATCAAGCCCTGGTCTCCCATTCGCTGCTTGGTCAGATCAGCGGTTGAATAAGCGCAAGTAGCCCATGGGCTGAAGTAGCCACAGCATCAGCCTCGGTCAGCTGATCCGCCAACTGGGGACCTGTCGCCACGCAGATGACTCCGATCCCGTCGGCCCTTGCACAGGCGATATCCCGGGTTGTGTCACCGATTACGACTGTTCGCTGCCGCTCCCAGGGATCAAGGCCCCCAGAGGCTCGATGCCTTGCAAGTTCCGGAAGCCTCGCTCGGTCTTCCTCATCCGAGCCGAACGCCGAAGCTGAGAAGTCAAAGTGGTGGGCAATCCCGGCAGCGCCAAGTTTGAGGGCTGCAACGCGGTCAATGTTCCCTGTGACCAAGCCCATGACAATGTCATCCCGCGGGGAAAGCCCGGAGATCAGCTCAACCAC
>JAPLCH010000241.1:0-11584 GCA_026392325.1 Solirubrobacterales bacterium
CCAAGGTCAAGGAACGGGTGGCCGACGGCTGCTCGACTAACCATGCGCCCAACAGTTGAGAAGGCCAAGGGAGCCTGGTCCGCGATCCGCCGTGCCTCGTCACTTGCGTGACCGAACTGTGTAAGGAATGACGGGAGCCAGATTGCGAATAGGGCCAAGGCCCCTGCGCTGGAGAGCAGCACGTCCTTTCGTGAGTTTGGCCGAGCGACGAGGGTCCAGACAACAAGCGTTGCGATGGCAAACACAGCTGTGTAGTGCGTAAGCACGGCTCCGAGTGACAAGGCTCCGAAGGTGACCCAGTCTCTTCCACGGCCAGCGTCGTCGGTGGCCTTGAGCAATGCAAACGCGGCGCCTGTCACGAGCAGCGCTGCGAGTGAATATCCCCTTGCTTCAATTGAGTAGAAGATGAGGAATGGGCTGGTTGCGACAAACAGTCCTGCTGCCAACCCTGCCCGGGTGCCAAATACTCGTCGTCCAAGGAGAGCGCTTACCGGAACCAAGGCAGTCCCGGCGAGCACCGACGGTGCCCGCATCCACAGGTCTGCTGGGCTGATGTGCGCTGTTGCCCAAGACAGGATGAACCCGAGCGGCGGAGTTTTCTCCTGGTTGATGACCGCGGTCAGGGTTGAGCCAAGGGAACGGTCATGTACCAGCGCGTAGAGGTACAGCTCATCCCCAGCGGGGCTTTCCTGCGCTCCAAAAAGGCGGATCAGGAAGGCGACTGCTGTCAGCCCAAAGAGTCCGTACGGCCAGATGCGTTCCCAGCGGGAGCCGTTCATTTGGTCGCTTTCCGCGGCTGCCATTCGGTTGCGTTCACATCAAGCATGCCCTTCCAGGTGTGGGTCCAGACGGGGCGGAAGTTGGTGCTGAGTCCCGGGGGAGGCCCCAGGCTGCTGCCCGTCAGCTTCCCGACGACTGGCGTGATTGTGAAGACGGTCTGTCCAACCCAGATGGCCTGCTCGAAGGGTTTGAGGCCAACCTCGCGGGTCAGCTGAAGTGCTTGGCGCTGTTCGGATTTCAGGTGGATTGAAAGGTCCGTTGGGGGTCCGTTGAAGTAGATGGCTTCAAGGAGCGCGTCTCCCTTTTGCCAGCGGGCTTCAACAGCGTGCGCTGCTCCCCGCAGGTTTGGCCGTGCGAAATCACGCAGCTCGATAACGCTCCCCAGAAGGAGGCCAGCCCAGACAAGGATGACTGCGGTGATTGAGGCTGGCTTGGGGAGTCGTGTCAGCAGGATGCCCGCGAGTACTGCAACTGAGGGCAGTGAAGTGATCGCGTTTCGCGGCAGGAGCATTGAATGGTGGGGGCGGAGGCTTCCGAGTATCAGGCCCACTGGGGCTGCCACTGCGGTCAGTAACAGGAGGATTGTGAGTGAGTCGGGTCGGCTGAGGCGCTGGCCCGATTTCCCAGTTGCGAGTCGGATCACGGCTCCCACGAGGCCGATGCCAAGGCCGGTGAGGATCAGTGCAAGCCCGAGTGGTCCGGGTACGTCAGTGAGTCCAACAGATCCAATTCCTGACCAGAGTCGATGTCCTACCAGCGAGCGTGAGACAACCTGCCAAACGCTGTCAACCCCCAGCGGAGCAAGGAAGGCAACTCTCTTGGCCTCATCGCCTGAGTGGCTCAGCTGGGTAAGGAACGACGGGAGCCATGGCAGCATCAGCAGTGCTGTTGCAGCTGTGGCGCTGAGGATGTACTTCCGGGTTGCAGGTCGGGCCAGCAGCGTCCAGACGACGGACGCAAGGATCACGAAGAAGGACGTGTAGTGCGACATCAGGGCCGCGAGCACCGTGACCGTCCAGGCAGCCCAGACGCCGAGCGTTTGGCGTTCCCGCTCTGTGGCCACAAGGAGCAGTAGGAGGCTGGCGCAGGTGAAGGCTGCCGTGAGTGAGTATGAACGGGCTTCTATTCCGTAGAACACGAGGAACGGGCTGACAGCTATCAGCCCAGCGGCGACGAGTCCGGCAGGTCGTGAGGCAGCTTTTCTGCCGAAGGCGGCCGCAAGTGGAACCAGCGCCGTTCCGGCGATTACCTCCGGGGCACGCATCCATGTGTCGGCGGCTCCAATTCTTGAAGTCAGCCACGCGAGCGCGAAACCGAGTGGCGGCGTCTTCTCCTGGTCAACGACGAGGGACATCATGGAACCGAACCCACGGTTGTGGACGAGGGTGTACATGGTCAGTTCGTCGCCCGCGGGGCTCTCGCCAGCGCCGTAAATGCGCAGGCAGAAGGCGATCAGGGTCAGGGTCGCAACAGCACCCCACCAGACGCGCTTGTCCTCAATTGGCGCTTCCACGCGTGTGACGCTAGCGACCGACGCGCTCATTGTCGTGCGCTGGGGAGACTTCAACCGCGATCACCTTGCCGGCAGGGTCTGTCCCGGGTGTGATGCAGCGGGCCTTGGGCCGTCCGGCGCACAGCGCCGAATTGCCCTAAGCCACTTCTGGTTATTCGAGTGTCTAGGCGTCTTCGCGGAGTGAGCGGACTGTTCCGCTCTCACCGAGGCGCCGCAGTCCCTGCTCTTCCAGCTGGCGTGCGCGCTCGGGTGTTACCCCAAGTTCACGGCCGGTCTGGGCGAGTGTGGTGGGCGCTTCACCGGTCAGGCCAAAGCGAAGCTCAAGCACAGTCCGTTCGCTTGCTGGAAGGGTTGCGACTGCGTCGCGGACCAGCAGCTTGCGGTCGTTCACTTCTGCGAGTTCGTTTGGCGCTGGCTCGTCGGATGGAAGGAGGTCACCGAGTGAGGTGTCTCCGTCTTCGCCGACGCCGATGTCAAGGCTGGTGACTCCCATGGCGGCCTTGCGCGCTTCGAGGATTTCCTCGATGGGCAGGTCGGTCGCTTCTGCGAGTTCCTCATCGGTCGGGTCTCGACCCAGCAGCGCAGCCATTTCACGTTCGGCGCGTGAAATGGCACGCATCCGTTGGTTGACGTGTACGGGAAGCCTGATTGTTCGTGCTGAGTTTTCAAGCCCGCGCTGGATTGCCTGGCGGATCCAGAGGGTTCCGTAGGTTGAGAACTTGAATCCCTTGCGGTAATCGAACTTTTCGACCGCGCGGATCAGTCCGAGCATGCCTTCTTGGACAAGGTCGTTCATGTCCAGGCCATGGCCTTGGTAACGGCGGGCAACTGAGACCACCAGGCGGAGGTTTGAGTTGATCATCGTGTCCTTGGCGTACAGGTCGCCGCGTTCGATTCCCTTGGCGAGGATCGTCTCCTGCTCCTTGGTGAGGAGCGGGTAGCTGCGGCTCATCTGCAGGAGCTGGCCGAGTGCATCGGTTGATGGATCAGTTGATGTGGGTACTGGTACGGCCTTCTCGCGGTGACGAGAAAGGCGCATCTGCGCACGTGTTGACTCAGCACCTGTTGGGCGGCGAGTGCTGCGCATCTGAGTGCGCTTCTCTCCACGGGGTGAGGTGCCTGAGGTGTGGCTGCGGGGCTTCTTGTTTGGTTTATCTGCTGACATCTATTTCCTCATTCTAAGTAAGTGATTGCGAAAAGTCAAGGATTTTCGGGGCGTTGAGTGACGGGTCTCACGGTTGGTGCACTTTTTGGTCTTTGCTTACCCAAAAGGTGTCATTCTGGATACGTGCGAACCACTCGACTTGGACCGCTTGTAGGTATTGGGCTCGGCGCATTCGCGCTGATTGCCCTGCTGGTGCTCATGTCGCTTGGCTCTCCTTCCACATCAGTCGCTGCGAGCCAGGTAAAACTGACGCGCATTGGGACCTTCGATGGACCGGTGGCCGTCGTTCAACCGCCCGGTGACCGTCAAAGGCTTCTTGTTGTTGAACACACAGGTTCGGTCAGAGTTCTGGTCGGGGGGCATAGATTGGCTAAACCCTTCCTAAATATCTCCAGCCTCGTGTCCTGTTGTGGAGAAAGAGGGCTGCTGGGTTTGGCATTCGCCCCCGACTACGCGACCTCTCGACGCTTTTACGTTGATTACACGAACTCTGCTGGTGATACGCGGGTTGTGGAGTATCGGCGTTCTGCGACATCAGCCAACACCGCAGATCCCACAACAGCTCGCACGGTGCTTGCGCAGGAGCAGCCGCAGTCCAACCACAACGGGGGAAACCTGGCATTTGGGCCCGATGGAAAGCTCTACATCGGGTTTGGCGATGGCGGGGCTGGAGATGACCCTCACGGGCTTCTGGGCAATGGACAGAACCTGAACACCCTGCTGGGGAAGATCCTTCGCATCAACCCACTGCAAAGTGGGAGTCAGGCGTACACGGTCCCGGCCGACAACCCTTTTGTGGGCAGGGCAGATGTTCGGCCGGAAATCTGGTCTTACGGACTGAGGAACCCTTGGCGCTTCTCATTTGACCGCAAGACTGGCGGGCTGGCAATCGGTGATGTGGGCCAAGACCACATTGAGGAGATTGATTGGTCGGCAGCCCCAACGCGTGGCCGTGGCCTCAACTTCGGTTGGCGCCCTTGGGAGGGAACGCGCGCGAACTTCCCATCGGAATCAGCCGCCGGTGCAGTCTTTCCGGTCGCTCAGTACGCGCATGGTTCAGGCCTTTGCTCGGTAACCGGCGGTTATGTGATCCGTGATCCACGCCTCAAGAACCTTCAGGGCAGGTACATCTACGCGGACTTCTGCTCAAGCTCACTTTTCACGCTGGGCCTCAAGGAGGGGCGGCTTGCCGCGCACTCTTATGGACCGCTTCGTTCCGGTGTGCGCCTTGTCAGTTCATTTGGGGAAGACCTTTCTGGGCGGATCTACGTGACCCAGCTGGACGGAGCTGTTTACAGAATTGACCCTTCCGCGTAGCCTTCAGCCCGTGCGAATTGAAATCACAGGCAGGGAGGACGTGCTTGGTATCCGGGCTGACAACCCGGGCCCGCTGACGCTTGAGGGAACAAACACTTGGATTGTCGGGAGCACTGACATTTGGGTTGTTGACCCTGGCCCGGAACTTGCTCAGCACGCAGACGCGGTGGCTGAGGAAGTGAGCGCCCGTGGGCGCTTCGCGGGGATCGCTTTGACCCACGGTCATGGCGACCACTCGGACGCCGTCCCACTACTGCTTGAGCGACTCGGCCCAGTTCCGGTCATCGCCGGCCTCTCCGGGGCCCGCCGCGGACAGAAGGCAGGGGATATGGAGGTTGTTTCACTGCCCGGGCATTGCACAGATCACATCGCTTTTGCGCATGAGGACATTGTCTTTACCGGGGATGCAATTTTCGCTGACAGCAGTGTGTTCGTATCACCGGGAGCTGGCTCGCTTGCCGGTTACCTTGCTGCCCTTGGTGAGCTGCGGGACCGCGGGCCGAGACTTCTGGCTCCTGGCCACGGCTGGCTGATTGAGGATCCCCAGGCAAGGATCAACGAACAGCTTGAGCATCGGCTCAACCGCGAACGGCGACTTGTGGAAGCTATTGGCGTTGGGCACACGTCAATCGCTGAAGTCCTGTCTGTCGTCTGGGATGACGTGCCTGATTACCTGCTGCCAGCAGCGACCGTGACCCTTGCCGCCCACTTGGACAAGTTGCACGAGGAAGGGCGTCTGCCTGAGGCGGTTGAAAGACCTGTCATTCCCGAGTGGGTCGTGTAGCCTGAAGTCCTGTGATCGAGGAGAGGGTCACCTTCTGTCGTATCTGCGAGTCGCTTTGCGGCATGGTCGCGACGGTTGAGGACGGCCAAGTCACAAAGCTCCGGCCGGACAAGGATCACCCGCTGTCGAAGGGCTATGCATGCCCCAAGGGCATCGCGATGACCGACCTTCAGAATGACCCTGATCGCGTACTCCACCCGTTGCGCAAGACCGCCTCTGGTGAGTTTGAGCGGGTTACTTGGAAGGAGGCGTTGGATGAGATCAACAGCCGACTGAAGCGGGTGAGAGACACAAGCGGGCCTGAATCAATCGCCTGGTACATGGGGAACCCCGGGGCGTTTTCGTATTCGCACACACTTTGGGTCAAGGGTTTCCTTGACGCGATCGGGTCCCCGCACTACTACACCGCTGGCTCTCAGGATGTGAACAATCGCTTCGCCGCCAGTGCCCTCCTTTACGGATCACCACTGGTAGTGCCGATCCCTGACCTGCGCCGAACGAAGCATTTGATGATCTTTGGAGCGAACCCGCTTGTCAGTCATGGCAGCGTGCTGACCGCGCACCGGATTCGTGACCAGCTGATGGATTTGACCAAGCGAGGGGGCCGGGTTGTTGTTGTGGATCCGCGCCGGAGCGAAACGGCCCGCGCCTTTGAACATGTGGCGATCAAGCCGGACGGTGACGCTTGGCTGCTGCTGTCCATGCTCAACGTGATCTTCGAGGAGGGTTTGGAGGACGCAACCGCGATAGAAGCTCAGTCGCGGGGCGTAGAGATGCTCAAGGAGGCTGCTTCCGATTACCCGCCAGAGTCAACCGTTTCGCGCACGGGGATCCCAGCGGAGGAAGTTCGTCAGATGGCCCGCGACCTTGCGCTTGCTGATTGCGCTGCTGTCTATGGACGGACGGGATCATGCCTTGGCCGACGCGGCACGCTTGTCTCGTTCCTGCTTGATGCACTCAATGTTGTGACGGGCAACCTGGACCGCCCGGGTGGAGCCGTGTTTGGCAAGCCTCCACTGGCACTTGATGATGTTGCTGAGCGCTTCGGCCTTGCGACCTATGCGTCCAACCGGTCTCGCATTGGTGGCTTTCCGGATGTTCTTGGCAACCTTCCAGCGACTCTTCTTGCCGAGGAGATTGAAACTCCCGGTGACCGGCAGATCCGGGCGTTGTTCGTAAGCGCTGGAAACCCTGTCCTCTCTGTGCCCGACGGCGACTCGCTTGAGCGGGCGATGGGTGGGCTCGACTTGATGGTCGGTCTTGACTTTTACATGAACGAGACCAACAAACACGCGGACTTCATTCTTCCGGCAACAACTTTCCTCGAACGCGACGACTTCCCGATTGCGTTCCTGGGCTTCCACACCACACCATTCGTCAATTACACGGAGAAGGTTGTCGAGCCAGCCGGAGAGGCTCGCGAGGAATGGCAGGTGATTGAAGAGTTCGCATCTGCGCTTGGTGTCACGCCATCCAGCGTTCCGCCAATCCGCTGGCTTGGAAAGCTTGGGATCAAGTTCACTCCGCAGCGGATTGTTGACCTGTTGATCCGGGTTGGCCCAGCGGGTGACTTCTTTGGGCTCAAGCCCAAGGGTCTGAGCCTCAAAAAGATTGCAGCCAAACCACACGGAATTGTTCTTGCCGAGTATGTGGCGACTGGTGAGCTGAAGACCAAGGTCAGGCATTCCGACAGCAAGGTGAGACTTGACCCACCGGAGATTGTCGGTGAACTACGCAGGATCAAGGGCGCTGTGGTTGAGACATCGTCTGAGCGACCACTGCAGCTGATCGGCCTGCGCGAGTTGCGGTCGCACAATTCGTGGATGCATAACTCCAAGCTGCTGACTCGTGGTGGACGCAGCCAACCGCTCCACATGAACCCGAAGGACGCTGAGGGGCATGGAGTCACAGAGGGAGCAATGGTCCGCTTGGCGTCCAAGGACGGATCCGTTGAGGTTCCCGTGACACTCACAGAGGACATGAGTCCTGGGACCGTCGCGTTGGCTCACGGCTGGGGGCACAGCGGGGGTTGGAAGACCGCCAACGGTTTGGGTGGCGTAAATGTCAACCTGCTGGCGCCTTCGGGGGCCGAAGACCTTGAGCCCCTTGCTGGGATGGCATTCCTTAACGGCATTGCGGTCAGCGTTCAGCTGGTCGCAACCTCAGGCTCCGCAGCAGCGCGTGTGGATGAGGCCGTTACCGCCGCGCCTCCGCGGGACTGACCGGCGCCCCACCGCGCCGCACAGCTACGCTGACCTGGTGCTCGCAGCCTCAACATCTGTCGCGTTCCCACTCGCTTTCGCTGCTGGGATGCTCAGCTTCTTCTCCCCGTTCGTTCTGCCTTTGGTTCCGGGTTACATCAGCGTGATCGCTGGGGTCACGCCTGCGGACCTTCAGAATGGGAGTACAAGAAGGGTCCTTGTCCCAAGCCTTATCTTCGTTGCATCCTTCTCGTTCATCTTCATTCTGCTGGGGCTTTCAGCCACGCAGATCGGGTCATGGCTGCAAGGCAACAAGCTGATATTGCAGAAGGCGTCCGGGTTGATGATCATCGCGATGGGCTTGCTTTTCATGCTCAGCCCGTTCATTCCTCAACTGTCAAGGGAATGGCACCCAGGTGGTCTGATCGAAAAGGCGGGGCGGGGCGGGCCGGTTGTTGCCGGAATCGCTTTTGCGATTGCTTGGACGCCGTGTATTGGCCCAACCCTGACTTCAATCCTTCTGGTGGCCTCCAATTCAGGGTCGCCGTGGAAGGGGGCATCGCTGCTGGCCTTTTACTCGCTGGGGCTGGCGCTTCCTTTCCTTGGGACAGCGCTGTTCTTCGGATGGGCATCCTCACTGTTCGCTGCTGTAAAACGCCACTATGCAGTCTTGATAGTCGGGGGTGGCGCAATCCTTGTGATTACAGGGGTTTTCATCTTCACCGGACAGTTCTTTCAGCTAAATGCACAGGCCCAGAAGTGGCTTCAGGACCTTGGTATTTCCGATCCGGGAAGTATCTGAGACTGATCCGCTGTTGGGGATCGCCCGTAATTACGGTCGATGAGCTCTTCTTCTACTTCCCCGTCTATCTCCTACCGCGCGACTAGGACTTCCAAACCTGAATACTGGTACTCTGGCCTCGTCGGCGCGCAATCGTTCCGGCATACGCCCCCATGGATCAGGATTAAAGCCCGATGACATTCGCCCAAACAGCCGGCCTCGGAGCCATTGCAGGAATGACCATTTTCATTGGCCTTCCGCTGGGCCGCGTGAAGGGCATCGGTCCGAAGGTACGTCTTTCCCTGGCCATGTTCTCCGTCGGCGTTCTGGCGTTCCTTTTTGTAGATGTGATGGGTCAGGGTTTTGGGATGGTCGAGGACTCGGTCACGGCGGTTCGTGACAGCAGTGGCTCGTTGGGCAAGGCAGTCCTCTACGTGGCAATTTTGGCCGGCGGTTTTCTGCTCGGCAGCGCCGGGCTTGGTTGGCTTGACGCTCGCATGAAGGTCCGCCCAACTGCCTTGGCTCCAATTGCTGGAGGCTCGGCCGCAACCTCGCTGAGTCCGACCGAGACGCAGGCTTATGTTGATGAGGCTGACCTGGCAAGGCGCAAGACGCTTCGGACCGGGCTGATGATCGCCACTGCAATCGGAATCCACAACCTTGGGGAGGGTCTAGCGATTGGCGTTTCGGCAAGAAGCGGCGAGATCTCGCTGGCAACCGTGCTTGTGGTCGGGTTCGCGCTTCACAACGCAACTGAAGGTTTTGGCATCGTTGGCCCGCTTGGCAAGGTCACTCCGTCTTGGCGCTGGTTGGGTCTCGCCGGGCTTATCGCCGGCAGCCCGACTTTGATCGGCACCATGATCGGCTGGAACATTCAGCTTGAGGCCCTTTCAGTCGCTTGTTACGCACTTGCTGGTGGCGCAATTCTTTATGTGATCGGTGAGATCTGGAACGCCATGAGGCGCCTGGGTCACCGCGAGCTCGGCCTGCTGATGCTCGGCGTAGGTTTCATGATCGGTGTCCTTACCGACCTTGTTGTTGTTTACGGCGGCGCCTGACCGAAGGGCAAGGCCAGCCGCCGGTCGGCTGGGTCAAACGGCGACGGCCTCATCGGCAGCGTCCAACGGGGTGGAACTCAATTCATCTTCTTATGACACGTCTTCTGCCCGTTTCCGCCTCGCCTGTGTGCGGGGTGTGACGGCTGGGCTTCTTCTTAGAGCCGGCTACTGACTGTTGTGTTCGGCTTCGGCCTTGCGGATTGCAGCAGCCGTGCGTGAGCCAGCAAGCTTCTCGGTGAGCGGCTGGCTGAACCCGCGTACTCGGGCGATCCCACGGACCCAGTCCGGGTAGGCCACAACCCGCCCACGCTTCTCAATGCCATCCGCGAGGCGCTGGATTGCCGGCTCGACTGGGTAGACCTTCGTCAGGCGAGATGGCATTGCGCTTCTGAGGGCTTTGGCGATTGGTCGCTCGAACGCGTCGCTGACCATGTCGGTGTCGAGGAAGGTGAAGTAACCACAGCCGACGGTGGCGCCAGTGTCGGCGAGCTCCTGGCGCAAGACATTGGCCAGGGCCTCAACGGCTGCCTTGGAGGCAGCGTAAGCGCCCATGCTTGGAGCGTGGCTCAGAGCTGCAGCGGAGGCGATGGGCAGCAGGTGCCCGTTGCGTTCAATCACGTGTGGGATTGTGAGGTGAAGTGTGTTGAACACTCCGGTGATGTTGATGTCAATCACCTTGGCGAAGTCAGCTGGATCGCTGTTCTGGATGGACGACGCAGTTTCAACTCCAGCGTTGGCGACTACAACATCAATGCCGCCCAGCTCGGCAACTGTCTTGTCAATGCCGGCTTTGAGTGCTGCGCGATCCCGCACGTCGGCCTCTGCGACAACGGTCTGGACTCCATGTTCGGCGGTAATTTGGTCGGCGACGGCCTGCATCAGCTCTGGCTCAAGGCCGATCAATGCTGGGCGGGCGCCACGGCGCGCGACTTCCTTGGCGAGCTCGGCGCCAATGCCACGCGCTGCTCCGGTAATTAGGACCGTGCGGCCCCTCAGGTCAAGTCGTTCGCTCATGGCGCGGGAGCCTATACGGCTTGCGTCAGTTGAGGGATACAGCGTCACGCTCAAAGAGCGGTGTTGCAGCATTCCAAGCAATTGGCCTACCGTTGATAACCCAGTTCATGCCAGCTGCATCTGCGACTCCCAACGCTGTCGCAAGACCACCAAGGTTCCACTCGCGCGCAGTCCCCCTTCGGTCACCAACTCGGGTCCGGACGCGAGGTCTGTTTGCCTCTGCGACCTCCAGTGTGGATTGGTCGTTCACATCAAGCAGGCTCACAAGCTCTGGGTCAACAAGCATCATCTCCGCATCCGAAGAAAGCACGTCGCGGGCAACAGCGACTGCTCCCAGCTCCGACATTGCTGCCCGTGGTGAACGTTCTCCCCTGAGGTGAAGGTTCAACAGGTCATCCGCAAGCAGAGTGCTCCAAACGCTTGGAAACGGGCTTGTGCTGCCGTCCTCGGTCGGAATGAAGCTGATTCCCCCCGGTTCACTGCGCTCGATCAGCCTCCGCAACAAGGTTGGGTGGAGAAGTGGCATGTCACATGGAATGACAAGCAACAGGTCTGTTTCTCCGCGTGCCCGCAGCAGGCCCTCCAGGAGGCCTGTGAGCGGCCCGGAGTCCTCTGCGGGGTCAACGACTGTCTGAACACCCTCCGGGAGGTCCAGAGGCGCCTCGATGCCCGGTGCCGTTGAGTAGAAAACAGGCCCGCCTCCAATCGCCCTGCTCAGCGTCCACGCAGCCCGGCCACCGAAGCTGGCATCTCCAAGGCTCAGCATTGGCTTCGGGTCGCTTGTGTCCATGCGGGTGCCTTGGCCACCGCCAATCACGGCACCAGCCACTGATGCTGCGACTTCACTCACCTGTCAGGCAGTGTCGTAGCCCGGTTCACCGGGAAGGAGGATTCGGGCAATTTCGCCAAGCATCTCCACTCGTGGTTCCACAGGCTACACGGTCAGTGAGGCAGCGTGTTCGGTCAGCGCC
>JAPLCH010000241.1:11610-28534 GCA_026392325.1 Solirubrobacterales bacterium
GCTGATCTGCTCAAGGTGTTTGATGGTGGGGAATACGAGCATCAACTCACCAGCCTGCTGGGCCGCAAGGGCGCTCTGCGGGGTTTCCCAGCGCAGGTCAACGCATTCTTCGCCATCAACGACTGGTTCTGCGCCTTCTGGGAGATGGGCGAGGAAGAACCATGTGTCAAAACGGATCTTCACCATCTTCGGGGTGATCCAGCGTGAAAATGGGATCAGGTCAGCCGGATCGCCAAGGTCAACAGAGGCTTCCTCAATAACTTCACGGACTGCAGCTTTCCTGAGGGAGTCCTCACCCGTTCCCTCATGCGGATCAACAGCACCGCCGGGAAAAACCCATGCGCCGCCCATGAATCTGGCATTCGGATTGCGCTGGACCAAGAGAACCTCAAGTGAGTCAGATCCTCCCCGAAGGACGATCACTGTGGAAGCGGGCCGAGGCTCGGCCGGAGGTCCGTCGTTCAGCTCTTCGCCGGGTCCAGGTCTTGAGACATCACTCACACACATGAGAATACTCAGAGGGCGTAACCTCACGGCCATGAGCGATTCAAATACAGCGAAGTGGATGTGCGAAGCATGTGGCTTTATCTATGACCCAGAGGAGGGAGACCCGGATGGAGGAATTCCAGCCGGAACTCCGTTTGAGGCGATTCCCGACACGTGGTACTGCCCCGTGTGTGGAGCGAAGAAAAGCGAGTTCGTTCTCTACGAAGATTGACGGTCACTTCCCGCGGAAGAAATTCCGCGGGAAGCATTCCGCAACTTTTCAAAACCACCTGGGTTTCAGTGGTCGGGCCAGCTTCCGATTTATCCAAGACCCCGGTTCCGGTGGCTGGCCCTCTTTCAAACTTCCCCGACCGGCGGCAGTCTGAAAACTAGGGAATCTCGGTTGCTGATGCGCCGGTTCCAGCAGCATCCGACGCAAGGCTTGCTTTGAGCCTGACCGGAGCATCCTCGAGTGATGCGTCGGCTATTGCAGCCGCAGTCAGTTGGACCAGTTCCGCCAGCTCGCGCTCTGTGATTCCGAGTGGTGGCATCAGCACGATCACATCCCCAAGTGGGCGGATGATCGCTCCCCCCAGGCGCGCTGCGAGTGTGACCAAGTGGCCGGTTCGGCGTTCGGGCGGGCAGCAGTCCAACTCGATGCCGCACATCATTCCGAGGTGACGGATTTCAGCAACATGTGGGAGCGGTTTGATCTGCTGTTCGAGCAGGTCACCAAAGGTCACCCCAAGCTGTTGCGCACGCGCAACAGTCTGCTCCCGCTCAAAGATGTCCAAGTTCGCGATCGCGGCAGCGCAGGCAAGCGGATTACCGGTGTAGGTGTGACCGTGGAAAAAGGTCCGGTATTCGGTCTGGGCTCCAAGGAAACCTTGGTAGATCTCCTCTGTCGCAAGTGTTGCGGCGAGGGGAAGGTACCCGCCTGTCAAGCCCTTTGCGACGCACATCAGGTCAGGGCTAATTCCAGCGTGCTCGCAGGCGAACATCTTGCCTGTCCTGCCGAACCCTGTCGCAACCTCATCGGCGATCAGGAGAATCCCGTGGCGGTCACAGAGTCTGCGCACATCATTCAAGTAGCTGACGTCATGCATCAGCATGCCCGCTGCGCCCTGAACCAACGGCTCAAGGATCACTGCGGAGACAGTCGGTCCCTCAGCCTCCAGCAGCCGTTCAAGCGCATCAGTGTCACCAGCGGTGACTTCAAGCGTTTCGAAGAGAAGCGGGCGGTAGGTCTGATGGAACAGGTCCATTCCCCCGACTGAAACGGAGCCAATCGTGTCGCCGTGGTACGCGTCCCGCATCTTCACGAACTGAGTGCGCTCCGGCTGTCCGTTCTGGGCATGGAACTGGAAGGCCATCTTCAGGGCGATCTCCACTGCTGTAGAACCACTGTCGGAGTAGAAAACCCGGGAAAGTCCCTCTGGGGCGATCGCGCTCAGTTTTGCTGCCAGCTGAATCGCCCCGGGGTGTGACAGGCCAAGCATCGTGCTGTGGGCCACTCGTCCAAGCTGCTCCCGAACTGCCTGGTCAATCTCTTCGCGCTGATGGCCATGAACCGTGCACCAGAGGGAAGAGACCCCGTCAAGGTAGGAGTTGCCGTCAGTGTCGAACAGGCGAACGCCTTCTCCCCGTTCGATGATCAGTGGCGGCTCATCTGCTTCCCACCCTTGCTGCTGGGTGAATGGATGCCAGACGTGCGTTCGGTCGAGTTCCCTGAGGTGGTCTGTGTTCACAGCAGCCTTGACGCTAACCAAGCAAACGGATGCAGGAAGTCCGGTTTGTCGGTCTTAGCGAACTGCGGGGGATGTGAGTGCGCCAAGGTCAATTCCAGCAGCGGCCTTCGCAAACGCATCCTGTGTCAACTCGGCCACGTGGGGAACGGTCATGACCTTGACATTTCCGAGTTCTTCGACGGTCTTGCGGTTGTCTAGCTCGATCTCGCTGGGGTCATCCGGCCATTGACTCAAAACCACAGCCCTGACTTCCAGCCCGCGTGAACGGGCGGCTTCCAGCGTCAGGAGACAATGGTTGATCGTTCCAAGGCCCGGGCGCGCAGCGATGATCAGAGGAAGGCCCATTTCGACTGCCAAATCCGCCACGGATGATGTTCGAGTGATTGGCACGAGCAGCCCTCCAATTCCCTCAACCAGCATCACCCGATCCGGAACCGTTGACATTTCCTCTTTCAGACCTGAGGCAATGCTGGCAAGGTCAATTTCCTCACCAGCCTTCTCTGCCGCCAAATGCGGCGACATGGGAGGGCCGAACCGGATCGGCGAGACCACTTTGGGGTCTGGCTCGCCTGAGGCCATTGCGAGCAGCTCATGGTCAAGGGGGTTAGCTGGAGTTGACGGCTCGTCAAGTCCAGTCAAGAGTGGTTTGCGAACACTGACCGTGGTCCCCGAAGTGGCAAGCGAGGCGGCGATGGTGGCAGTAACGAACGACTTGCCGCAACCGGTGTCAGTCCCAGCGATGAACAGGCCGCGCGCGGCGGGCGTCACGCTGCGCGACGAACGTCAGACGGCCGGTTGGAACGAATGTCAAACAGTTCCGGCGCTGGTCCGCGTGAAGCCGAGATAGCCGCGCCGTCGTCCCCTGGAGCACGGCGACTGGAAGCACGTGAAGGCGTCCCATCGCGCTCCTCGGGAGCGGCTGCGCGGAGTCCAGCGTGCTCACAGGCGCGACTGATGACCTTTGCGGCCTTGCGAAGTTCCTCTGGCTTGTGTGTCGCCATGACGGAGAGTCGAAGTCTGGATGTCCCAGCCGGAACCGTAGGAGGGCGAATCGCTTGGGCGTAAAGGCCACGAGCGAGTGCTTCCTCACACAGATCAATTGCATTGGAGGCTGAACCAACGATCAGGGGAATGATCGGGGTTGGCTGCTCTTCCATGTCAAAGCCCTCATCACGCAGGGCCTGGCGCATGACCTGACCATTGCGGCGAAGTCGGTCAACGCGGCGAGGCTCCTCCTCAAGGATGGTCAATGCTTCCATCGCGCCTGCAATGGCGGGTGGGGGCGGAGCTGTGGAAAAGATCAAGGTCCTGGCCCGGTTAGTCAGCCAGTCACTCATCTCGTTGCTGCAGGCCGCGTACGCCCCATACGAGCCAAGGGCCTTGCCAAGCGTGCCAATCACCACATCAACATGGTCTGTGAGGCCAGCATCGGCGACTGCTCCGCGGCCGCCTGGTCCCATCACGCCAGTCGCATGGGCTTCGTCAATGACCGTTCTTGCCCCATGTGAATGCGCGAGTTCGACAATTCCCTCAAGCGGGGCGACATCACCATCCATTGAAAAGACCGAATCGGTGACGATCAAGGCAGGGCGGCCGTTGGCTTTGCCAAGTCCCCAAGCAAGGTGCTCCAAGTCGCCGTGGCGATAGACAAAGGTTTCCGCGCTGGAAAGCCGGCAACCGTCAATCAGCGACGCGTGGTTCAGCTCGTCAGAGCAGATGAGACTTCCCGGTTCAGTTAACGCCGCGATGACTCCCGTGTTGGCCAGGTAACCGGAGCCGAAAAGCAGAGCAGACTGGGTGCCTTCGAAAGCTGCGAGGCGTTCTTCGAGACGGCGGTGAACGGTCATCGTTCCGCTTACAAGCCTTGAGCTCCCGGCCCCAACGCCCCAGCGCATGGCTGCGTCAGAGGCTGCCTCGCGGACCCTTGGGTGGTCTGCGAGACCCAGGTAGTTGTTGGAGCAGAGGAGCAGCGCGGGACGGCCGTCAACAATTACGTGCGGTCCCTGTGGTCCACTGACAAGCCTCGTCCGTCGGTGAAGCCCCCGGTCACGCAGCTCAAGCAGGCGGTCCGAAATCACTCCCATGGCTTTTGCTCAGGCCACCTTGCGGGCGGCTTCGCGCTCACGCGTGTCGCGGTCAAGGCCGACATTTGGGGCTCCGTCGGGACGCGGTGGAACTTTCCGCTTGCGTTCAAACTTGAGCTGGCTGGCCGGGTCCCACATTCGGACCTCAAAGGCCTCTGTCCCGTCGCTCTTGGGGGTTGAGGTGGCGATGTGCTCGCCAATGAAGTCAGGTGTGTCTCCATCAAGCCATCCCGAACGGTTGTCGGGGCGGGGGTTGGCGCCGTTGTCCTCTTGGCGGCCGACATTGAGACCAAGGTCTTCGAACATCTGACGGTCCTCCTCTGGCGTGTTACCAAGCGTTGTGAGGAAGTTGCCCATCATCACACCGTTGATTCCGGCCTTGACTGCGAGCGGTTGAAGCTCCGCAATGTTCTCGACGCGACCACCGCAGAGGCGGAACAGGGCCTCTGGCAGGATCAGGCGGAAGATTGCGATCCACTTGACAGCCTCCAGTGGAGCCATGTAGTCACGGTCACCGAACTTGGTACCAGGACGCGGGTTAAGCAAGTTGATCGGAACGCTTGTCGGGTTGATCTCTGACAGCTGGAAGGCCATTTCGACACGCTGCTCACGAGACTCGCCGAGGTTGAGAATGCCACCCACGCAGGTTTCAAGACCGGCTTCCTTGACTGCGTCAATCGTCCGCAGACGCCCTTCGTAACGGACAGTTGAGGAAACCTCGGGGTAATAGCTCTCCGCCGTCTCAACGTTGTGATGCACGCGCTGGATGCCAGCTTCCTTCAAAGCCTTGGCCCGGGTTGGCGACATGTGGCCAATCGAGACGCAGCGCTTCAGGTTTGTGTGCTCGGCAACAAGCTTCGCTCCTTCAACAACCTTCTCGAAGTCGCGCTTGGAAAGACCCTGGCCTTGCGTCACCATGCAGAACCGGTGTGCTCCCGCCTCTTCTGCCGCACGGGCATGTTCAAGAATCTGCTCTGGCTCCATCATCGCGTGGAGTGGAGTGTCAGCGTCCGCGTAGCGTGACTGGGCGCAGAAGCCACAGTCCTCGGCACAACCGCCTGATTTGGCATTGACGAGCGAGCACATGTCTGTCGAGTCACCGAAGTTTTCGACACGAGCTTTCCAAGCCCGTTCGATCAGGGCCTCAACGTCAGCAAGCTCTTCGAGTTCGCCAAGGAGCGTGGCTTCCTCGCGTGTGATCAGCGGCGGCATTCGGTTTGTCCTCTCTCAGTACAGCTTTGACATGTGGCGGCAAGAGAAAATCTACGCACGCGAGCGGACGCCATGGCGCTGTCCACGCCGCGATTGAAGCTCTTTAAGTGCCGGAGCTCAGCCGAGTGAGATGTAACCGCTGATCCACGTGGCGCGCGTGCGCAGCTTCGTGGCTACACCGTCGCGTCCGGGGAGAAGCGTTGAGGTGTTTCCCTCAATCGTGCGGATGTTCTTCGCATCGGCATGAACAACTATTCCCGTGTGATCACAGAAGTCCCGCTTGCGATTGCAACCGTAGGCAACAATGTCGCCAGCCAGAGGGAGGAAATTCTTGTCCTTCGCGGTGCCAACATCGTGCCAGCGGGCGTGAGTCTTGCCCCAAGCAACAATTCCGCTGACCGGAGGAGTCAGTGGCATGGCTCGAACTCCTGCCATCCGCCACATGGTGCTTGCGAAGATCGCGCACCAAGCCCAGCGTTCCTTGCAGCCTTGCGGGCTAAAGGAACAAAGCATCTTGCTGTAGTTGTTCTTGCCCTTGTCCTCGATGGTTGGGGCGGCCATGTAAGCGGTGGCAATACGAATGACATTCGCCCGAAGAGTGGCGACTGTCGCGCTGGCCGCTGTGGCCGGCGGGATCATGGTCAGGAGCTTCTCAGTCTGGATCGGGACCTTCGCAGCGAACTGTGTGAGGAGCATCAGGTTCGTCACAGCAGCGCCAACACGCAGGTCAACGCCAACTGTTGGTGGGGTGGCAGGCGTGTCCCCTGGGGAGGTTCCGCCATCAGTTGCCTTGTTCGCCCGAGCTGGGATGTGGAACGAAGTCTGGCTTCCCTGCTGGAAGCCAGGGCTGGATGGCTCAAGCGCCAAACGCGGTCCAGCCGCAGAAGCTGGGACTGCCAGCAAGGCTGTCGCAACGGCTGTTGCCACGGCTGCGACGAAGTGCCGACCGAGGCGCGGAAATGTCTTGTTTACAGCGATAACGCATTGAATGCTACCGCGGTCGTATGACCGGAGTGGAAGATGACGCACTCATCGTCAGCTCAAGATGTGCATGGCAACTCAGCGTTGCTCATGCTCAAATCAGGCCATAAAGCCCGAATTGCCCTTATGTTCGGGGCTCAGCGGCCTTCGAATCGGGCTTCGCGGCGTTCAGCGAAGGCTGAAACGCCCTCGCGGAAGTCAGCTGAAGAAAAGCATGCACGACGCAGTTCAAGCAGTTCCTGTTCCACTCCAGGCTCCAATTCGCCGGCCGCTGCGGCCAGTTCACGGAGGATCCGCTTGTTCCCACGGATTGACAGTGGGGCGTTGTTGACGAGTTCGACTGCCATTGCGACAGCCTGTTCGGCAACGCCGCCCTCAGCGGAGATCTCATTGACCAGACCCCAATGGTGTGCGGTCTGGGCGTCAATGCGACGGCCGAGGAGGAAAAGCTCACGCGTGCGTGGCACTCCGACAGCGTCAATGAATCTGCGCAGGCCCGTATGTGAATAGACAAGGCCAAGCTTTGCTGGTGGCATTCCAAACCTTGCAGTGGGTTCCGTAATCCGCAGATCACAGGCGAGCGCGATCTCCAGCCCACCGCCGACGGCATGGCCTGTGATTGCCGCAACGATCGGAACTTCGCAGTGGTCAAGTCCTTCAAGCGCTGCGGCGAAAGGGTGGGCGATCAGCTTCTCAGCTTCCTCTGCGAATACTGCCTCGGGAATGTCACCAATGT
Organism: Solirubrobacterales bacterium; assembly: GCA_026392325.1. GTDB lineage: Bacteria > Actinomycetota > Thermoleophilia > Solirubrobacterales > Solirubrobacteraceae > WLNJ01. Next base: position 18,858 of record JAPLCH010000241.1, read on the forward strand.
CATACCCGGCGGAGAAGATCTTGTCTTCGCCCGTGAGGATCAGACAACGGGCCTCATCCGTGCTGGGGAGCTTGTTGGCGAGCTCATCCAAAATTGGGTGGTCAAGCGCTCCTCGTTTAGTGGGATTGCTGATTTTCAGGCGGACGACGCCCTCTGCGGGCTCGTCACGAATTACGGATCCGGCCACGGTCAGTCGAGTACGACGAGAATGTCGCCTTCAGAGACGGACTGTCCTTCTTCGCAGCGAACCTCAGCCACGGTTCCGCCGTCTTCAGCCTCAACTGGCATTTCCATTTTCATGGATTCCAGAATGACAACCGTGTCGCCTTCGGCGATTGTGTCACCGACTTTGACCTCGATCTTCCAGACTGTTCCGGTGATGTGGGCCTCTACGTCTGACACGGCTTCCTCCTCGATAGCAAATGAACCAACACGCCCTGAAGCGTTGGCGCGAAGGTATCGCCCTCGGCGGCGGCTGTAGGCTGCACTGCAAGTGCTTCTAGCAATTGACCAAGGCACCACCGGTTCGACCTGTCTCGTCTTTTCATTGGACGGAGATCTGCTCGGCCGCGCCTACCGCGAGTTCTCCCAAGGCTTTCCCAAGCCCGGTTGGGTTGAACACGACGCAGCTGAGATCCTGGATGTGACGCTTGCAGTCGCGCGTGAAGCTCTGGTTGACGCCGCGGTTCCAATTGGCGGCCTGACGGCAATCGGCATCACCAACCAGCGGGAGACAACTGTTGTCTGGGACCGGGAGACGGGTATGCCGCTCGCGCCAGCCATCGTCTGGCAGGACCGAAGGACTGCGGAGCGGTGCGCGGAGCTGAAGGCTGAAGGCTTTGAGACCATGATCCGCGAACGGACCGGACTTGTCCTCGACTCGTATTTCACGGCCACAAAGATTGAATGGATTCTCAACAACGTTGAGGGCGTGCGTGAGGCAGCTGAGTCCGGCCGGGCACTTGCGGGAACGATTGACACTTGGCTTATCTGGAACCTGACCGGTGAGCATGTGACGGACCCGTCGAACGCCTCCCGGAGTCTGCTGTTCGACATTCGCTCTGGCGAATGGGACCCGGAGCTGACGGATCGGTTTGGGATTCCAGCGGGCATGCTGCCCCGGATAGTCCCAAGCGTTGGCGTGATTGCCGACTCGCGTCCTGAGCTTCTGGGCGGTCACTCGGCTCCCGTGGCCGGTGTGCTTGGTGATCAGCAATCCGCGCTGTTTGGCCAGGCCTGTTTCAACCCGGGTGAAACAAAGGCCACGTATGGAACGGGATCGTTCATGTTGATGAATGCGGGCCGAACTGTGCCCCCCGTTGTGGATGGGCTGCTGAGTACGGTCGCATGGGGCATTGGCGATCGCCTCGACTACGCCCTTGAGGGCAGCGTGTTCGTTGCCGGCGCGGCCGTCCAATGGCTTCGCGACGGCCTTGGTTTGATCGAAACTGCTGGGGAAACTGAGGCTTTGGCACGCTCTGTTGACTCCACTGACGGAGTTCACTTTGTTCCTGCACTCACAGGGCTTGGGGCCCCATGGTGGGATCCAGACGCCCGCGGGACGATTACTGGGATCACGCGCGGTACAACGAAGGCTCACCTTGTTCGCGCCACTTTGGAAGGCATTGCGTTTCAGGTTGCCGATGCTGTTTCGGCGATGGTTGACGCCGCTGGTCACGACCTTCTTGAACTCCGCGCTGATGGTGGGGCAACCGCAAACGAGTGGCTGATGGCGTTTCAGGCGGATATGCTTGGGGTTCCGGTGTCCGTGCCGGAAATTGCTGAGACGACCGCGTTGGGAGCTGGGATTGCAGCTGGCATTGGCGTTGGAGCACTGACGCTCAGCGATGCGAGCAAGGGCAGGCGCGTCAGAGTCACCCATGAACCACGGATCAGCAGTGACGAACGCTCCGAAGCGATGGCAGGCTGGCATTCGGCCTTGGAGCGCTCGCGGTCAACCCGCGCGTGAGTTCCGAAGTTCACGACAGCCTGTCGCAAAGGTAGGCTCCCTCAATGGCAACGGCAGAAGAAAAGAAAGCGAATATCAAGGAGCAGGTCTACCGCGATGAGCGGCCAGCCGAGCACTTTGACCGCTATCACGAGCGCGCGCGCAACAAGAAGCCCAACATCGTCTACGAAGTTGTTCGTGCTGCGACGAGTCTGCTCGGTTGGATCGTCTACCGAGTCATGTCAATCAGTCCGGAGAATGTTCCGGACGGACCGGTGATTCTTGCGCCGAACCACTTTTCAAACCTTGACCACTTTTTCGCTGGAATGGCGGTCAGAAGGCATGTCCGGTTCATGGCGAAAAGCCAGCTCTTCGCTCCTCCGATGGATTGGGTCTATTCAAACGGTGGAGTTTTCCCAGTCCGCCGTGGGGCAAGAGATGAAGAGGTTTTCATTACCGCGAAGAAGATTCTCGCTGACGGTGGCTGCGTTCTGATGTACTGCGAGGGCGGCCGTTCACGCACAGGTGGGATTGGCGATGAGGCCAAGCCTGGGATTGGCCGACTTGCATTGGAGACCGGGGTTCCGATCGTGCCAATCGCAATTCACGGGTCTTCTGAGGTTCGTCACTGGAAGCGCTTCGTTCTTCCCAAGGTCACGGTCCAATATGGGGATTCGATCCGTTGGCGAGAGAAGCTTGACTCCACACGTGAGGATCAGCAGCAGCTTGCTGACACCGTGCTTGACCGCATCAGGGGCCTTTACTCGGGACTTGAAGGTCAGAGCCGCCGGCAGGTAGCCAGGGCTGTTCGCGCTGCAAAGCGCGACCGGTCAAACGTCTGATCTGACTGAGGTCAGACCCTCAGACGGGCTCAGCCGTCAGTTTCACTGCCGTAGACAGCGTCAAGGCGATGCCAGGCTTCACTGTCATGGCCGGGGATTAGAAGTGCGTTCGGTGTTTGCGTTCGGTAAGCGCGAATCTCGCGCAGCGAGCGTTCAAACTGGTACTTGTCAGCGTAGATAAGTGGCTCGGCCAGTCGGTCCAGCGTTAGCTCTGTGTACGCAGCGTCGGCAACGACAAGGAGTTCTCCATGTTCAAGCCGGAGCAGGACTGACTGATGCCCGTTCGAGTGACCGGGAGTGGAGATGAGTCGAACTGAACCATCTCCGAACAGGTCAACGGTCTTGGAGAAGCCCGCGAAGTGCTCAACCCCTTCGCTGAAGTAATCAACTGCACGCCAGTCAATGGCAATGTCGAACTGCGTTGGCTCATAGCCGTTCATCCACGACCGCTTTTCATGGGCCGCGTCCCACTCAAGCTGGTCACAGACAAACGTTGCGTTGGGGAAATCCTGACAGCCAGACGCATGGTCATTGTGCAAGTGGGTCATCAGGACGAGCTTGAGCGCATCCGGGTTGATGCCGCGCGCTTCAAGCCTTTCGGCGGCAGACTGTCCAGGGTTCATCGTGATCCGATAAAACCGACCGACCTTGCCCAGGTTTCCTCCACCGGGTTGGGCGCAGGACCTGTGCAGCCCCGTGTCAATCAGGAAGTCACCTGCGGTTGGATGGGTGACCAGATAGGCGGGTATTGGGCAGTCTCCCCAGCTGGGATTGGCGCCGCGGATCAGCTTCAGCCACACGCCTAGCTTCTTGAGTCTGCTCTTTGGCGCCTCGAAGAATCCGGCTGGCACGGCAAGCTCGGCGGTGAGGAGGGGGCGGACTGTGACGTGGGCATCCTTGCTGCCGCCGGGCAGGGGAAGGGACAGTGGCTTGATGTCTATCTCGTTCATGCCTCTCAAAGCTACCCTCATCAGCAGCGACCACTAATCTCGCTGCATGGCAAGCGACGCTCCACAACTCCGGACTGATCTGCTGGACGGAAGGACAGTCCGTCTCGCTAGCCCGGCAGCAATGTGCCCAGCGCTCGGATTGAGCGCCATGGCAGCCTGCAAGCGGCAGTTGTTGATCTGGAATCGGTCTATGTCGCGGGCGCCGCCGAGGACGGAATGGGGACTGCCCTGGACACGGGTTGGCGCGTCAGCCGCGCTCTTGCGACGGCTGCAATGGTTGACAACGGGGGCGGCACGATCATCCTTCTTGCTCCGCCAGCAGACCTTGGCATTGGTGCCCGAGCTGCGGCAGATGGACTTGCCAACCTTGCCAAGTCCCTGGGGACTGAATGGGCGCGTTTTGACATTCGTGTTGTCGCAGTTTGCCCGCGTGACAGTGAGGCCGAGTCGGTCGGCGACCTCCTCGCCTGGCTTGCCTCGGATTCGGGCACTTATGTCACGGGTTGCAGGTTTGACCCGGGCGTTCAAGTCTGACGGTCGGTCAGAGGAAGGGCCTGAGCTCCTGACGGGCTGTGGTCAAGCGGGCGAGTGGGGCCGAAACAGGGTTTGCGCGGTTCTCGGAATGTTGTCGCATGCGTCTAGCCCAGAGCCCCGTGTCTTCGCTTTGCTTCCGCTTTGCCGGAATAGGTGGCTCTGTTGTCCCTCCAACCCATAGCCTCGGCGAATGAGCCATCGTCGGGATGCAATTGTGCTTGGAGCCTTCGTGCTCAGCCTTTTTGCAGCGTCACCGGCACTGGCCGCAAGTTCGCCGACGGTGACTGCAAGCCCTGCTCTGAGCCCAGCCTTCTCAACCAAGATCACTGACTACACAACCACCTGCGCCACAGGGACGGTCAGCGTCACATCCAATGTTCCGTCAGGAGCCTCACTGAGAATTGACGGCAAGACAGCCGCCAAGGGTCGAACGACCCGGAAGCTCAAACTGAGAGCCGGTCAACGCTTCCAGATGATCAGCGGAAGTGGCAAAACAGCCTTGACTCATTCAGTCCGCTGTCTGCCAGCTGACTTCCCCAAGTGGACTGTGACCGGGACGCTCCCAGCGGACTCGCCCATGATGGCCTTCTCTGTGTCAGCTCCCAGCTCATTTGAGTTTCCTTACGCGATCATCAGTGATGCTCGCGGCGTGCCCATCTGGTGGCTGCACACTCCGAAGAAGTCGTCCATGGATGTGAAGATCACTCCTGGTGGAAATATTGGCTTCTTTGGAGCGTTACTCGCTGGCGACACCGGCAATGGGCCGTTTTCTATCTACAGTCCTGCCGGTGTCAAAGTGCGTGATGTCAAGACGGTTGGCGGCTCTGGGGATGCGCACGAGACTCTGCCTACCTCCCGTGGCACCTTCTACCGAACTGCTGGCGTTCGAAGGGACCACATTGACCTGACCTCAATAGGAGGGTCGGCTGATGGTTCAGTCTGGGATGACGTGATTCAGGAAATTGCGACAGATGGCAGCGTCATCTGGTCCTGGAGCATGTTTGACCATGTCTCACTCTCCGAAACAACGAACTGGGCGTGGCTCCTGATCTACGTCACGCAGCCGGGGAGTCCACTCGATCTCTTACACATGAACTCCATAGAAGAGGACGGACAAGGTGGGCTCGTTATTTCTGCGCGACACTTGGATGCCGTCTATCGGATCCGGAAGTCTGATGGTGCAATCAGTTGGAAGCTTGGGGGGACAAATACGGCCCAGAGCCTGGCAGTCACGGGCGACAGTGCAAATGACGCTGCCCGGTTCAGCGGGCAACATGACGCACGGGTCCAGCCGGATGGCTCAGTCACGCTCTACGACAACGGCTCGGGTGTTCCTGGAAGAGCACCACGAGTGGTGCGCTGGCAGATCAATGCGGAAGCCGGCACCGCAGCCTTGGTTGAGGAGTTTCGCGACCCGCTGATAGCTGGTGCCTTGGCTGGGGGAAGTGCCAGGAAGTTGACGAACGGAGGCTGGCTTGTCGCGTGGTGCGACAGACCCTACATCCGTGCTTACAGCGCGGCTCACAACATGGTATTCAGCATGAAGTTTGCTGTTGGCGGCAGGTCCTACCGGGCCGTTCCAGTCAAGACATCAGACATCAGCCGAGGTCAACTGGTGTCCGGCATGGACAAGCAGTTCCCGCGCTGACGCTTCGCGGTTAACTTCTCAGGTCAGGACGCGCATCAGGTCCCAGCAGGGTGGGATGTGATCGCCTGTGAACTCAGCCCCATACGACTGGTAGAACGCGATCGCCTGAGTGTTCTTCGGATGGACGTCAAGTTCGTAGGAGTTGCCCGGCCCAAGCCTTCGATGCAACTCCTCAACAAGCATTGCTCCCCAACCGTGGCCTTGATGAGCGGGAAGGATGTAGAGACGCCGCATATAGGGGCCACGGTCGTCCATAACCTCGTAATGGAGGTAGCCGATTGCAAGGCCGTCAGCTTCGAGAATTAGAAAATGGGCGTCTGGGCCTGCGGCAGCGGCCGCAATCTGGGAACGAACCAGCCCTGGTTCGTAGTACTCGGTGATGCAGGTGCGGATGGAATCTTCTTCCATCAACTCCGAGTAGGTCGCCCACCAGGTCTCCGCTGCGATCGCGCAAATGGAAGAAACATCATCTTCTCTGGCGTCACGAACGATCATGGCTGGGGTGGGAAGGTTCGTAATACGGTGAAGTCTGACGGACGGCCGCTCAGTTCGAAGTCAGCCCGGAGAACCGCATGTGATCAAACGCGCTGATTGCACCTTTTGCATGAGCAAAGCCCGGCGCGCTGAGGCAGGTGGCGGGAGCGGCCGCGCCCGCCGGGACCCGAGATGGCGCCATGGAAGGCCCTTGGGCATAGGATGAGGGGTGAATGGGCGTTCCCCAGACGATTGTGCCGGGGGGTGGCCAGCCTGAGCTGGAGGTGATCGGTGGCGCTCGGCCGGACTCATTTCCACTCTTGGACGGGGCGAGGGGCTTGGCGGCGCTCTGCGTGTTTTGTTTCCACGGTTGGCTTGTCTTGCGCTATTCGCACATGGATCAGTGGGCTGCCCGAGCTGGTGAAACACCCATGCGGGGCATTACGTCCGTGATTGGGGCGTCAGGCCCCGAGGCGGTTGCAGTCTTCTTCTCACTTTCCGGGTTCCTGCTTTATCGGCCTTTCCTAGCGGCCCGGATGGCCGGCGCCCAGTCACCACGGATTGGGAGGTTCGCTGTTCGGCGGGCAGCGCGAATCCTTCCCGCTTATTGGTTCGCGCTTGTGGTCCTGGGGCTACTCGGCAGGGGAACTGGTGTTTTCACCGTTCATGGCATCCGGGACTATTTCCTATTCGGGCAGATCTATTCGGGCAAAGGCTCGACATGGAACAACCCGGTTGAACCCGCATGGACTATCTGCGTTGAGGTCAGCTTCTATCTATTCCTACCTTTCTGGGCCTTGTTTACTGCGAGGGTTACCCGGGGACGGGCCAACCCAATTCGCCTTGAAGTGCTCCTCACCCTGGGGTTGATCCTCGCGAGCATCGGATGGAAGGCGTGGGCGGTCAAACACACGACAATCCATGAGGCCCACCAGCCGCTTCTGGTCGCCTTACCAGCCACCCTTGACATGTTCGGCGCGGGATTCCTGCTGGCGTTATTGAGCGTCGGGAAGCCCCGTACTCCGTGGCAACATGCGGCTGGGCGTTTCTTTGGAGGGCCGGGAGTGTGTGTCGGCCTCGCCCTTGTTGGGTACGCGTTACTTTGCCTTGTTACTGCACCAGCTGGCCCGTTCTCCCCAACTTGGCCTGTGATTGCGCTGGCAGGCGCGGTCCTGAAAGTGCCAGTTGCCGCACTGTTGATTGTTCCTGGAGTGGTCTTAATGCGTGGGGGTGGCTCACTGGGAGCGGTGTATCGAGTCAAGCGGATTGCGTGGGTCGGAGTCGTGTCTTACGGCTTCTACATTTGGCACATCGCTCTCCTACGCTGGCTAAATGAGCTGATCGGCCGCGGTACTCTGAGTCTTGGTGTGCTGCCATTTGTGGTCGCTGGCGTGATGCTTGTCGCCTTGGCCATGGCTGCAGCGAGCTGGTATTGGCTGGAGCGGCCAATCTTGCGACTGGCACACACCTACAAGGCGGCTAAGCCTCAGAAGGCCAAAGTTTCCGTCTAAGGGGTAGGGCGCCGAAGTTCTGGCTGGCCCAGCGAGGAGCTGTTTTTAGCTGCCGGCTTTCCGGGGGAACGTGGTGTCCATCCCTGAGCGCAGCGAAGCGTGGGGGATTGCCCCAGTCTCAAACGGAGTGACCCTGTAGGAGAAACGGTGGTCGGGGAGCGCCATCGTCAGTTGCGGTAGGCCGAGCGCGTCTGTCTCTGAGGCAAGCCCACTTCCTGCCCAGCCGATGACCCAATGGCCACTCTTGAGCCGCTTGACGGTGCCGCAGCAGTTCGACTGGCTTGAGGATTCCTCTGTTATCTGCTGAAGAACGGTGGCGGTCTTGTTCGTCGTGTTGATGCTGAACCGCACCATCCGTGGCTTGCGGCTGTGGCCGAGCCCCACGTCCATCACGGTGATTGTTCCGTCGGCAAGCATCCGGGCGTCATGTGGCGCCCCGAGCGTGTCTGGCCCCACTGTGTCGCCTCTGACGATCAGGCTCTGCGCGGTTGTTGCCCCGCCCAGTTTCCATTTGATCGCACCCGTGGTCTTGTTGATCATGTAGATGGCATCAAGGTGACGAGAGGCAATCATGATTCCGGACGCAGTCTCCTCAATTGAACTTATGTGGTCAATGTCGAAGGCTGGGAAACCGTTGACAAGCGTTGGTAAAGAAACCTTGGTCGCGATCATTCGCCTGGCCCAGGCTGAAAGGTCGGAGAGGGGAATGTGATCTGACGCGTGCCAGGACCAGAGGAGCTTGCCGGTGGTAGACACCTCACGCAGGTAGCCGCGGTAGCCGACCGCGTCAGTTGGTGCACCATCTACCGTTGAGCTCAGGTTGGTTGGTTGCACGGGTTCAAATGACAGGGTCATGTAGCCCCCGGACTTTGCCTTGTAGAGCTCGTGGGGGTCAAAGCCGACGCCGGTTGTTTCGATGCGGCTAAGCACCTTCCCAGCCCAGCTGACGATTGCCCAGCGCCCAGACCCGAAGTCCCCGAGCGGATTGAGCGACGTTGGGACGTAGGTGGCGAAGCTGGTGCTGTTCATCACCGTTCCGTTGAGCTGGAGAAGCGGGTTGGTCCTCCACCAGAGTGGCACTCCGTTGGTGTCGAGCAGCATTGAGTAGAAGGTCATCCCGGTGCGCGCGCCCGACCCGCCGCTTGGGTTGAAGAGGTACAGGTCGGCTGTGGGCTTTCCAGGCCGCGTGAATACGGGGAGTGCCATATCGGCTGGGATGCAGCGGGCGGCGTAGCTGACCGCCTTCTTCTTGGATTTGACGGTTGTGGTGACAGTCCACTTGAGGCTCATGCCAGCGGTCAGGTGGCCGGTGGCGGTCTGTGTCCCGGTCTTGGAAGGGTGCCCGTCAAGTGCGACGGTGACTGACTTTCCTGCAGTTGCTGTGAGCTTGACCTGTCCCTCAGGACATGTGACCGCGTAGTCGGTGACAGCCGGATTGAAGGCTGGAGTGAGCGCTGGCGTCGAACTCATGACCGGAGCCGGCGGGACGGTTGCGGCTGAGGCCGCCGGAGCAAATCCGATGGCTACGCAGAGGACGGCGGCGAATCGAAGCAGGGGCCGTCCGTTCATGACTTCCTAGGTTATGCGACCGGCCGCTGCTGTGTGTCAGCAGGCGGCGTGGGCGCGAATGCGGGCTGTCGTGTGGGCTTTGTGGTGGCGGGTGCCAGTTGCACGAGCCTTGGTTTTGCGTGAGGTGGTTGCTTGGCGGCAGAGTGGGCGTGCTGCGCGAATGTAGGACAGCGATGAGTAGCCAATTGCGGTTTGGCCGCG
>JAPLCH010000227.1 GCA_026392325.1 Solirubrobacterales bacterium
AAGGACCCGCGTGTTACAGCCGTCGGGAACATGCTTCGCAGGTTCTCAATAGATGAGCTTCCACAGCTTTGGAACGTCCTGCGTGGAGAGATGAGTCTGGTTGGCCCCAGGCCGCTTCCCCAGCGAGACTTCTCCCTGCTTGAGGACTGGCATCGGCAGCGTTACCTGGTGCTCCCAGGAATCACAGGTCTCTGGCAGGTTTCCGGCAGGTCGGACCTTGACTTCGACGATCTTGTCCGCCTCGACTTTGTCTATCTGGAACGCTGGTCGGTAGGCCTTGACCTGCTGATTCTGCTCAAGACATTCCCCGCAGTTCTTGCCCGGCGCGGCGCTTACTGAGCCCTGACAAGGACGAAGAGCTTCCTCCCGGACCGTGAGGCGGGCCGAAGTGCGTCATCATCACAGGTGAATGCGCCTGCGCGACCGATTTGAAGTCTCACCGTCCCGATTCCGCCTCGTCACGAGGCTGGCGCTGGCCTCGCTCGCTCTGATCGTTCTGACCGGCGCTGCAGTTCGCCTGACCGGGTCAGGCCTTGGCTGTCCCGACTGGCCCAAGTGCTTCGGAGGCGTAGTTGCCCCAGCACGGACGCACGCGGTAATTGAGTACTCCAACCGAGTGCTTTCAGGCTTCGTGGGTCTCGTCGCAATCGCCGCCGCGATCATGGGCTGGTTCCGGAAGCCCTACAGACGCGAGCTGGAGATCCTCGCGGTGATCCTCCCCTTGGGCGTGGTGGCTCAGGCAGTCCTCGGTGGATTCACCGTTCGCAGCGGCCTTGAGCCCGGTTACGTCATGGCGCACTACATCCTTTCGATGCTGATCCTTGACGCTGCATTCGCCCTGGCCTGGTGCGCAACCTTCGAACCCGGCGCCCGCACAAGAGCTACTGACCGACTTGGCGTCTGGTCAGTCCGGGCACTGATCCCAATCGGGGCGACAACGGTGATGGTCGGGACCGCGGCCACTGCGGCTGGCCCTCATGCCGGAGCCTCCGGAACCGGCGAGATCGTGCCACGGCTTGACATTGCAGGCCATGACACGCTGCGTTGGATGGTCCAGAGACACGGAGTCCTTGCTGTCTGCTTTGGCCTCGCAGTCCTTGTTGTCATCTTCATTCTCCGTCGTCCAGGTGGCGAGCGTCGGGCGCAGAAACCGCTTGTTTATGTTCTCGGGCTGCTCACCCTGCAAGGCATCGTTGGTATTTCACAGTGGTTCCTGAAGCTGCCATCCCAACTTGTGTGGGTCCATGTGAGCCTTGCGGTCATTCTCTGGCTGTGCGTCCTCTGGGCCGTGGGATCAGCTGGACTCCTTGAATCCGAAGGTCGATCGGCAATCACTGAATGAGCGGCCACGTCCTTTTTGGCGTCAGCTTGGGGCTGTTCTCATCAGTCCTGTTCAACACGTCTTACCTGCTGCAGCACCGTGCCCTTGATGGCGGACCAAGCCTTGAGTTTGCCAAGCACCCAATCCGGTCACTGCGGGAACTGTTCACGCAGGTTGTCTGGGTGCTTGGCGGGCTTCTGGGAGCGGTCGGGATGGTCGTCTACATCGTTGCCCTTGATTACGCGCCGCTCTCCCTGGTGCAGGCTTTCCTCGCCGGGGGGCTGATTCTCACCGTGCCGCTGGCGATTGTGATCGGCAACCATGCTCCAACCCAACGTGAATGGTTGGGCGCGAGCCTGATGACATTTGCTCTGGTCATCTTTGCCTTTGGAGCGAAGGCTGAAGGCCCGACAAATGCGTTTGACACTCACGGCCTGGCCTTGCTTGTGGGTGGAGCCGTCGGGATTGGGTTGATGCTGGCGGTCATCGGCCTGCGCAATGGCCCAGTTGCGCTCGTGGGACTGGCCGCCGGACTGTTCTACGGAGCATCCGATGCAATGTTCAACGCACTTGTCGGAATCGCACACGATGGCTTCATGGCGGTCCTCAAATCACCGTGGACATGGACATGCGCAGTTACGGCGCTACTTGCCTTCTACTGCCTGCAAAAATCATTCAAGAACGGCAAGGAGAAACCCGTACAGGTAATAGCGCTGATGACAGCTGCGACCAACCTGACAGCAATCGGGGCTGGACTGCTCGTCTTCCACGATCCGCTGGGAACCAATGCCTTCTGGTCAACAGCCCACGCACTCTCATTTGGACTCGTCGCTGTCGCTGGATGGCTGCTGGCGACCACTCAGGCCGTGGTTGAGGGCGCAATCGTTGAGGACCCAGAGGTTGAGACAGCGTGACCCGATTCCTGCTGGCATCCGGGGCGGTGGCACTGGCGACAGCAGCCGGGATTGATGTCCACGTCCCTCTGATTGACGCGAACCTCCACTTCGCAAGCCTCCACGCATACCTCGCTGTCGGGATTGTCATTGGGATCGAGTCAATGGGCATTCCGTTGCCCGGCGAGACAACCCTGTTCGTTGCTTCCTTCGCAGCCCATGATGGAAAGCTCACTATCGAATGGGTCATAGCTGCTGCAGCATTGGGCGCGATCATTGGAGACAACATCGGTTATTGGATCGGGCGCGAGGGCGGCCGGGCTCTTCTCGAGCGCAAGGGTCCGTTTTATGAACGCCGAATGGCGCTGCTTGTGCATGGTGATCGGTTCTTCGAGCAACATGGTCCCAAGGCCGTATTTCTGGGCCGCTGGGTTGCGTTGCTGCGCGTGACAGCCGCCGTACTGGCCGGAGCAAACCGAATGGAGTGGAGAAAGTTCTTTCTCTGGAATGCACTTGGCGGGATCGCTTGGGCAACAACTGTCGGACTGGCCGGTTATTACGTCGGGCACGCCGCTGAGAAGATCATCAAGAACCTTGGTATTGGCGCCTTGATCGTCGCTGGAGTAGCGCTTGCTGGATTGCTTGTGTTCCTCTACCTCCGGGAGCGGAAGGTCCTGCAGAAAGAGATGGCAGAGGTTGAACGCCGAGAGAAATTTGGTGAGCCCATGACGGAGTGGCATGATGAAGACACGCAGGCCGAAACTGAACCGGAGGTAGCCGAATGAAGATTCTCGTTGTAGGAGCTGGTGGAGTGGGCGAAGCAGTCGCCGCTATAGCCAGAAGACGTGACTTCTTTGACCACATGGTGCTAGCCGACATTGACGCTGGGCGAGCAGAATCAGTTGCCGCACGGATGGGCGACCCTCGCATCAAGTCAGCAGCGGTTGATGCCTCTGACGCCGACTCCATCGCCGCACTTGCCACGGCTGAGGGCTGCGACCTGATCCTCAACGCTTGTGACCCTCGCTTTAACCCCCCCATCTTTGAGGCTGCGTTCAACTCAAATGCCACCTACCTCGACATGGCAATGACTCTCTCGGAGCGCCACGCCACGAATCCATTCACAGAATGTGGAGTGAAGCTGGGCGATGCACAGTTTGAAGTCTCAGGAGACTGGGAAGACAAGGGACAGCTTGCCCTTGTCGGAATTGGTGTTGAGCCAGGATTCAGCGACGTTGCCGCCCGCTACGCCGCGGACGAACTGTTCAGTGAAATTGACGAAGCGGGAGTGCGGGATGGCGCTGACCTCGTGGTCGAAGGCTACGACTTCGCACCGACCTTCTCGATCTGGACCACGATTGAAGAGTGCCTCAACCCACCGCTGATTTGGGAGAAGGACCGTGGCTGGTTTGTAACCGAACCATTCAGCGAACCTGAGATCTTCGAGTTCCCAGAGGGAATTGGCCCAGTGGAATGCGTGAATGTTGAACATGAGGAAGTCGCCCTGATCCCCCGCTGGATCGACTGCAAGCGCGCAACATTCAAGTACGGGCTTGGGGATGAGTTCATCTCGGTCCTCAAGACTCTCCACAAGCTTGGGCTTGACTCAACTGAGCCGATCTCCGTCCGCGGGCAGATGGTCGCCCCACGCGATGTGGTCGCTGCAGCGCTTCCAAACCCCGCAACCTTGGGCGACAAAATGAAAGGCCGGACATGTGCGGGCACACTCGTGACGGGCAAGGGTAAGGACGGGGCCCCGAAGGCAACTTACATTTACCACTTGGTTGACAACGAGACATGCATGGAGCTCGACGAATGCCAGGCTGTCGTGTGGCAGACCGCAATCAACCCAGTTATCGCAATGGAACTGATCTCAAGTGGCGTATGGACTGGGTCGGGAGTACTCGGACCGGAAGCCTTTCCCCCGATTCCGTTCCTTGACCTGCTCGCGGAGTATGGAGCCCCTCACGGGATAAGTGAACGGGACCCTGCCAAGCCCCAAGTTCCGCTCTCCTAGACAGGCGGAGAAAGGTCTGGAATGTGTGGTCGCTACACGCTGACGCCTTCACGCAAGGAGCTTGAGGCTGGTTTCAGTCAGCTCACAGCGCTGCCACAAGATCGGATTTTCGCTGAGCGGTTCAACGTGGCTCCAACACAGGAAGTAGTAGGCATCACCCACCCGAACGACGCTCCAGCGCCAGTTGCTGAGCTTCTCCGGTGGGGTCTGGTGCCCCACTGGGCCCCATCGCCCGACACAGAAGTGAAGATGGTCAACGCGCGAGCGGAAACCATCCTTGAGAAGCCCTCTTACAAGGGTCTGATCGAAGAGGCTTCAGGCCGCTGCCTGATCATCGCCGACGGGTTTTACGAGTGGGAGGCAATCAAGGGATCCACAAAGCAGCCATGGCGCTTCACTGTTGACGGCGGAGCTCCATTCGCCTTCGCGGGGTTGTGTTCGACTTGGACTCCCAAGGACTCTGGTCCGCCGTTGCGCTCTTGCGTGATCATCACCACCGAACCGAACGCCCTGG
>JAPLCH010000081.1 GCA_026392325.1 Solirubrobacterales bacterium
ATTCGCGCTGGATCTGCGCGTGAGCCAATCTCCCGGGACTGACCGGGGCGCGTCGGACACCCTTTCCGTGGCAAACTGCAAAGCGTGAGCGAACCGACATCAGTCCTCTCCGATGGCACCATCCGGCGTCTCGTGGAAGAGGGGAAAATCAAGATTGACCCATGGGATGCCGCTCGCATCCAGCCTGCGTCTGTTGACCTTCGCCTCGGCGACAGCTTTCGGGTGTTCAACAACCATCAGGTGACTGCCATTGACCTCCGTAAGCCACCGGAGAACCTGACGGACGAAGTGATCGTTGCCGAGGGTGAAGCATTTGTCATTCACCCCGGCGAGTTCTGCCTCGCCCGGACACTTGAGTGGGTAGAGATTCCAAACGATCTTGTCGCGCGGATTGAGGGCAAGAGTTCCCTTGGCCGCCTTGGTCTGATCGTTCATGCGACCGCAGGTTTCTGCGATCCGGGTTGGAAGGGCACGCTCACGCTTGAGCTGGCCAACCTCACCCGCATTCCGATCAAGCTTTGGCCAGGACTTCTGATCGCCCAGCTTTCTTTCATGACGCTCGACAAGGCTGCTGAAGTCCCTTACGGCTCCGAAAAGCTGGGCAGCCATTACCAGGGTCAGCGTGAAGCAACCGCCTCCCGCTATCAGGGTGCTCCATGAGCGCCGACCAAGGCCAGCACCTTTCAGTAACCGACAGCCGGACTGGCGAGTCGGCCAACCTTCCAATTACCGATGGGACGATCAGGGCAACGGATCTTCTCGCCCTTCGGGATCCGGATTCAGGAACTGGACTTCGCTCGTACGACCCAGCTTTCATGAACACCGCCGCATGCCGCTCAGCCGTGACTTACCTCGACGGCGAAGCCGGTGTCCTTCAATACCGCGGCTATCCAATCGAACAGCTTGCGGAGCACTCCACCTACCTTGAGGTTGCTTACCTTCTGATCCACGGGGATCTTCCAAATGTTGAGCAGCTTGCCTCGTGGACGCATGAAGTCACCATCCACACTTTCGTTCACGAGAACCTCAAGAGCTTCATGCAGGGCTTCCGTTACGACGCGCATCCAATGGGGATGCTGCTCGCATCAGTTGGCGCGCTTTCGACGTACTACCCGAACGCGATTGAAATCCATGACGAGGAGATCCGACGCAGCCATGTCGTGCGCTTGATTTCCAAGATGCCAACCCTTGCCGCCTTTGCTTACAGGCACAACCGTGGAATGCCTTATGTCTACCCGGACAACGAGCTCTCATACCCGGGCAACTTCCTTTCGATGGTTTACAAGATTGCCGAGAACCACTACGAGGCTGACCCACGCCTCGAGCGCGCGCTTGACGTCCTCTTCATTCTTCACGCTGATCACGAGCAGAACTGCTCGACGACGGCCGTACGCGCAGTTGGCTCGTCCCAGGTTGATCCGTACTCTGCGGTTGCAGCGGGCGTCTCCGCCCTCTACGGCCCCCTTCACGGCGGTGCCAATGAGGCAGTCCTGCGCATGCTCCGCCGGATCGGCTCCAAGGATCGTGTTGCCGACTTCATCAATGGAGTCAAGGCGGGCGATGAGCGCCTTATGGGCTTCGGCCACCGCGTTTACAAGAACTACGACCCACGGGCGAAGATCATCAAGAAGGCCTGCGACGATGTCTTCGAAGTAACTGGAGTCAGCCCCCTGCTTGAGATTGCGGTTGAGCTGGAGAAAATTGCGCTTGAGGACGAGTACTTCGTAAGCCGCAGGCTCTACCCCAACGTTGACTTCTATTCAGGGCTTATCTACGAGGCGCTTGGAATGCCAGCGGAGATGTTCCCTGTGATGTTTGCGATTCCCCGCACCGCCGGTTGGATCGCGCAGTGGCTTGAGATGGTTGATGACCCGGAGCAGAAGATCGCCCGTCCGCGGCAGATCTACACGGGTAATCGGGATCTCAACTACGAGTCGCTCGAATCCCGCAAGGACTAGCCAATGGCTGAGCGCTGGCGGCTTGTCGTCCGTGATGGCGCGATCGTCCGGAAGTCAATCCTTGGCAACATGGAGTCAGCACTGATGGAGCTTCAGGCTGAGACAGCGCAGGCAGCTGGACGCCCGACTGCTGAGCCAGTGGGGTTTGTGGGCCGTGACTTCGCGCCTGAGGATCTCGTTGTGATGCGCGCCCAGCTGCGGGGACCGGAGCGGTTCGTGCCGAAGGTGCGCTGTGGAATTGACGTTCGCGGTGACGGAACGCTTGAGCCTTGGATAGGCGGCTCGAAGCGGCGTCAGGTTGAACCTCGCAAACGTGAGGACGCCTGGCAGGCTCTCCGTCGCGAGCTTGGCGTTACCTGAGGCTGATCAGAGGACGAGCTGCGCGCCGTGCAGGCGCAGCCATTCACGATCGGCGCGGTGACCAGGCCTGCGCTCATCCATCAGCTTCCAAAATCGGTCTGAGTGGTTCGGCTCGTCAAGGTGACACACCTCATGCCAGAGGACCGTTTCCATTACTTCCTCAGGCGCCAGCATCAGTCGCCACGAGAGGCTTATCCGGCCGCCTGGCGCGCAGGACCCCCAGCGGGTTTTCATGTCGCCAATGCGAAGCGTTGACCAAGTTGTTCGACAGGAGTCCGTGATCGCGTCCAGTCGGTTGCTGTACTCCTGGCGGGCTGAGCGACGGAAGAGCGATTCAAGGGCCTGAAGGTGATCGCCTTCAGGCACGAGCACCTGCCCGTGGTCACGGCGCGCGATGCGACGGCCTGGTTCTCGGACCAATGGGAGAAGCTGCCCGAGCCACGGAACCTGGTCGCCGCGTTGGCGGACAAGCTCCAGCGCTTCATGCTGTTCGACCAGCTTGGACCTGATCCATGGTCCGAGTCTCGCCACTGCCATCTCAGCGGACTTCTCCGATGCCGAGTCTGGAAGAACAACGGTCACGCCTTCGCGGTCAACGGTCACACGGATGCGGCTGGCACGGCTGGATCGTCTGATCCGGTAATCAAAATCGTCGCGGTTCAAGGGGGTGCTGTCTAGTCGGCGGAGCCGCTGGGCAGGCTCGGGGGCGCTGGCTGCCGGATGATCACGGCGGATTGAGCCATGATCGCATCAAGCTGGTCAATGTCCACGATTGCCTTGCCGAATGGGAAGAGGCTGATCGGGATCATTTTGAGGTTTCCAAGTCCGAGCGGAATGCCAATGATTGAAAGAAAGAGGGGAATGGAGGTGATCAGATGGCCGATCGCCATCCACCAGCCGGCAAGGACAAACCAGATGACATTTCCGATCCCTGAGGCGACGCCCGCATCGGAACGCTGGACAACAGTTCGGCCAAACGGCCAGAGGCTGAAGGCGGCAAGTTTGAACGCCTGAAGGCCGAATGGGATCGTGATGATCAGAACACACATGATCAGCCCGGCGAGGATGTAGCCGAACGCAAGCCAGACGCCTGCGAAGACGAGCCAGATCAGATTGCCCAAGATGCGCATGTCTTCATTGTGACCGCGGGCCCGGTTGTCTGCAGCTACCCGCGCAACCCGCGTGGCATGCGCGCCCCAATGGAGTGATACTCGAGGAGTGAGCGAAACACGCATCCCACTTCCAAACGGAGTCAGGCCACCGATTGGCGTCTATGTCAACGGCGTTGAGCTGGATCCCGAAAAGGATTTTCGGGTTGACCTGGACGAGCTGGTTGTAAACAAGGCGCTCGTCAAAGAAGGCAACCTTGGCTTCTGGCGCTGGTTCTGGGGTGCCTTTGGAATTGGCACTTACCGCAAGAACGACCTTGTTGACATTCGTTACGAAGCAGACGGTCGGGCAAAAGTTGCCCACGACGTGCCGTTCAGCACGCCACCACAAACCGACTGAGGGCTAGGCAGTCTCCCAAGGCCGGTGAAGCCTCAGTGCGGAGAGGATTGCCCTTGTCGCGGGTGAGCGATTGAGCGTGTAGAAGTGAATGCCAGGGGCGCCACCTGCGAGCAGCTCTGCGCACTGCAGGGTTGCGTAGGCAACGCCGAACTGGTGGACCGCTTCCGGGTCGTCGGCGCGGGCGTCAAGCTCAGCTTTGAGTCCTTCTGGGATTGCTGCGCCACAAAGTGAAGTGATGCGCGTCAGCTGGGCGATGTTCGTGATCGGGAGGACGCCAGGGACGATTGGAACATCAATGCCTTCGGCTCGGGCCCGCTTGACGAAGTCAAAGTAGTAGGCGTTGTCAAAGAAGAGTTGGGTAACGAGCATGTCGGTGCCCGCGCGGACCTTCTCGCCCAGGTGCTTGAGGTCATCCTCGGGACTTGTCGCGTTGATGTGGGTCTCGGGGAAGCAGGCTGCGCCAATTGCGAACTGTGGGTATTCGGCGTTGATCAGCTCAACGAGTTGGCTGGAGTAGGTCAGGCCGCCATCAGTTGGCGTCCAGTCGCCACCGTCCGGAGCATCACCGCGCAGCGCGAGGACGTTCTCAACGCCAAGCTCTGAAAGACGATCAAGCGTTCCGCGCAGCTCATCGGTTGTGGCTGCGACACATGTGAAGTGGGCCATCGCGTCAAGGCCGTACTCCTTCTGAATTCGGTCAACAACCTCAAGCGTCTTGTCGCGGGTTGAGCCGCCAGCGCCGTATGTGACTGAAACGAAAGCTGGGTCGAGGTCGCGCAGGGCCTCGATTGCCTCCATCAGGTTCTTTTCGCCTTCTTCAGTCTTTGGGGGGAAGAACTCGAACGAGAACAGCGGTTCCGTTCGCTCTGCCATCAGGGTGTCGATCCTCATATGGCAGTAAGTCTAGGCGGCTTTTTTAACGCTTGACGAAGCGGGCGCACCCGCCCAACACTCAGCCGGCGGCTGACCAGCGTTCAACAGGCGTTCCGCCGTCGTTGACGGCACGGCCGGTCAGGTTCAGATGGGTGAGATAAGCAATTGTCTCTGGCAGGAACCAGCCAATCCTCGGCTCCTCGGGCATGCCCTCGTAGAGCGCGCAGGTGATCTCCCATGCGGACATCGGACCTTTGGCAAGCGAGGCCATGATTGCCCGCAGCCTTCCTTCGACAGCTGCTTTGTTGGCGGCGGCAAGCTCGGGAATGGCGCTTACTGGCTTGCCGTGGCCGGAGAGGCAGAGCCTCGCGCCAAGCGATGAAACCTTGTCCAGTGAGGCGAGGAACTCGCCAGCGGGGTCTGGGGTGTAACCGACGTCGTAATAGAGCGAGACCCGGCCAAGAATGTGGTCGCCACTGAACAGCAGCCGGCCTTCGGGCTGGTGCAGGACAACATGGGACGGCGCATGCCCTGGTGTCTCAATGACTTTCAGTTCACCAAGGTCGGTTGGAATGACAACGCCTTCGACCAGGTCACGGTCGGCCACAACGACGCGGTCAAAGCCTGTTGACATGCCCTTGCGGACTTCCCTCTGACGGTCAACTGATTCCACTGGGACGCCACAGAGAAGCGCGCGGTCAAGGCGAGAGTTCAGCGTTCCCACCGGATCTTCCACATAGCCGCGCATGTGGTCAAGCGCCGGGTTGATCAGGATCTCCGCGCCCGTGCGGTCCTTGATGGACATTGCCTGGCCGGCATGGTCAGCATGCGCGTGGGTACAGACAATTCTGTGAATCATGTCCACTGACAGGCCGCATTGGTCAAGTGCACGCTCAAGCTCGCCCATTGAGGTTTCGCTGTGAATGCCCGTGTCAACAAGGAGCAAGCCGTCACCGTCGGCCACCACGAAAGCATTTCCGTGGGGAACCAAAGGCCAAGGCAGTGGGAGCTTCAGGCGCCAGAGGCCGGGGATTACCTTCTCTCCGCGGCCAGGCTCCGGTTTACGGGGCGTGATCGACATTGGTACCCAAGATAGAAGGCCAAGCCCCCGACCGCCCATTGGTCTGCGCGCCAGCCTGCAACTACCTACACTTTCCTTAACTAATTTCTGGGGAGGAAGAGGCATGACCAACATGGCATCAGGTGGGTCCGAAGCAGAGCATGTAGCCCGCAGTTACTTTGAGGCGGCTGCAAACCGTGACCCTCAGGCGATGGGATCACATTGGTCGCCCGATGGCGTTGACCACATTTTCGGCTTCGCTGACCTTCAGGGGCCGGCAGCCGTGACGGAGTACTTCTCCGACCTATTCGGTGCGTTCCCGGATATTGAAACCAAAGTCTTGTCAACGACGGTTCAGGACGACCGTTGCGTGGTCCGTTGGGCGATGACCGGCACATTCGCTGGGCCAGCTGACTTTCAGGGCATGACTGCGACCGGCGCCCGCGTCTCGCTTGAGGGTTGCGATGTTCTTCAAATCCAGGGAGGCAAGATCATCGGCAATTCCGCCTATACGGATGGAGCTGAGTTCGCCCGCCAGATTGGCGCCCTTCCAGAGGCCGGCTCAAAAGCAGAGGAGCGACTTACTTCGCTTGCGAATGTCCGAACTTCGCTTGGCAAGAAGCTGAGCGCCAATGACGCTGAGCGCGTTGCCGACGGAGTCTGGGTCATCCGGGGCGGGTTCCCGTCAAAGACCATGAACGTCTATCTGATTGAAGACGGTGACGGTGTAACTGTCTTCGACGGTGGCATCAAGGCAATGACCAACGCTGTTGCCGGTTCCGCCGCGCGCCTTGGCGGGGTCAACCGGGTTGTGCTCGGTCACGGCCACGCCGACCATCGTGGAGTTGCGCCGTTCCTTGGCGCGCCCGTCTATTGCCATCCAGCGGAGAAGGCTGATGCGGAGGCAGACGGCGGCGAGCACTACTTCCAGATTGACAAACTTGACCTTCCCGCCCGGTGGCTGATGCCCAAGCTGCTGACCCACTGGGATGGCGGCCCGGTTGACATCGCGGGAACGATTGATGAGGGCGATGACATCGCCGGATTCAAGGTTGTGCACCTTCCAGGTCACGCGCCAGGGCTGATTGGTCTTTACAGAGAGTCAGACCGCCTTGCGTTGGTCAGCGACTGCTTCTACACGCTTGACCCGCAGACGGGCCGCAAGGGACACGCACGCGTCCCACATGCTGCTTTCAATCAGGACACTGAGATGGCCCGCCAGAGCATCCTCAAGCTTGCAGCGCTGGAACCAGCGGCGGCATGGGCTGGCCACGCGGATCCAATTGTCGGCGACGTCAAGTCAATTCTGGAAACAGCAGCCCGGGAAACCTGAGAGTGGGCAAGCGGTCACGGCGCAAGGGTGGCGGCAATGAGCTGCCGTCAATTCCCGATGCTGACTACGAGCTTCCCTCCGGGGGCAGCCTGCGCCTCAAGTGCGTCATGTCAATCAAGACGCGCGCACAGTATGAGTCGGTGCGCTCAGGGCTTGATGACCGCCCCGGCGCATCACGCGAGGATGCCTGGCAGCGGGCCGTCGAGTTCCTCTTTGAACGGCTGGTGAACGGCTGGACGGTCGCCGAGGTTGACTATTCGGAGCAGAAGGAACTGTTGATGCGTTTCCGCGTGGCAAGTCAGGATGAGCGCGCGGAGGTCCGCGACGCCATGCGCTTCCACCTTGCCGATTGGTTCCCGGAGATGACAGCGCCCTGAAGCTCGGCTGAGTCGTATCGGGCGTTGACCTTCTCTTCACAGGTTCAACGGCCTGCGGCGGTAAGTTGGAGTTACAGATGAGAGCAACAAAGATCATCGCGACAATTGGCCCGGCTTCACGCGAACCTGAAGTGCTGGTTCGCATGATCGAAGCGGGACTTGACGTTGCCCGACTGAACTTCTCCCATGGAACGCTCGAGGAACATGCGGAGAACATCCAGCGCATTCGTGACGCGTCCAAGAAGGTCGGCCGCTGGGTCGCCGTTCTCCAGGACCTCCCCGGACCTAAGCTGCGCATCGGCCCCCTTGCCGGTGGTGTCGCCGAGCTTGGTACCGGCGAGCTTGTGGAGATTGTCTGCGGCGAGGAATTTGAAGGCAACGCCCGGCGAATGTCACTCAGCTGGCCCGGCCTTGCAGAGGCCCTGAATGTCGGCGAGCCCGTCTACTTGGCAGACGGATCTGTGCGGCTGAGCGTTGAAGCGCTGCCTGGCAACGGCACGATCATGCTGCGCGTCGAGGCCGGCGGACCAGTCGGTGCGCGCGGTGGACTCAACGTTCCCGGCGAGGCTGCGGGCCTTCCAGCCGCATCTCCAGAAGACCTTGAACTCTTAAAGTTCGGGGAGCAAGAGGGAGTTGACCTCGTCGCACTGTCCTTCGTCCGCTCTGCGGACGACATCGCGAAGGTTCGTGAGCGCAGCCGCCTCCCGATCATCGCCAAGATCGAAAAGCCACAGGCTGTCGAGCGGGCCGAGGAGATCATCAAGGCAGCCGACGGTGTGATGGTTGCCCGCGGTGACCTTGGGATTGAAATGCCACTCCCTGAGGTTCCCATCGTCCAGAAGAAGATGATCGCGATGGCAGGCCGCTTCGCCCGCCCAGTAATTACTGCGACACAGATGCTCGACTCGATGGTCTCTTCACCAAGGCCAACCCGCGCTGAGGTGACCGATGTGGCAAACGCGATCCTTGACGGAACCGACGCAGTGATGCTTTCCCAAGAAACGGCGATTGGCTCACACCCAGTTGAGGTCATCAAGATGATGGACTCGATTGCCCGCGCCACTGAGCCTGAGCTTCCACTTCAAGAGTGGAACGAATTCCGTGTGGAGCGTGATGCACGCGACCCTGCGTATTCGATCGCGCACACCGCAGCGGAGTCAGCGCGCGACCTGAACCTTGCCGCGCTCGTCATTCCAACCCTCTCTGGCAGGTCAGTTCGACTCGTTTCGGCACACCGTCCGTGCGTGCCAATTTATGCGCTCTCCCCAGGCCGGGAGACGGTTCGCCGTTGCAACATCATGTGGGGTGTCACCGCAGCTGAGATGCAGCGCTTCGAGGTAACGGAGGACCTGATCGCCGACGCTGCGCGCCGCGCATTGGAGGAAGGCTGGGTCAAGCCCGGAGACAGGATTGGCATTACCGCCGGGCTCCCAAGTGGCAAGCCCGGGACTACGAGTCTGTTTCAGGTTCAGACGGTTTAGTTCGCGGCAGCCTGCGGCGCCGCTCCTGCGCCAAGGGAACAATCCCAACGAGTGCCATCAGGACCAGGACGCCGAGGGCGACCATGGCCTCGGGACTGTCCAGATTGTCAAGTGAGCCGCCAAGCGCGGTGTACGCAAATGCTCGGGGCGAGCAGCCGATCGCGGTGGCAAGCGCAAAGTCGCGAAGGCGAACTGGCGCAAGGCCGGATGCGTAATTGACCAAGCTGTACGGGGCACCTGGGGCAAGCCGCGCATAGAAGACACTCCTGAAGCCCCGCTCACCAATCCAGTCACGAATGGCTTTGAGTCGCGGCCCGGCCAAATGCTCAACCGCGTCGTGGCCCCACCAGCGGGAGATGGAGAACGCGAGTACCGCCCCGAGGGTTGCGGAGACGATCGCGACCGGAGTGCCCAGCGCGACGCCGAACAGCAAGCCGCTGGATGCCGCGAGGATCGGACCGGGAACAAACAGGACCGTCAGCAAGGCGCTGACAAGGATGAAGACGAACGGCGCCGCGGGGCCTGCGTCGTCAACGCGGTCGCCGCCCATCAGCGCCGCCAGAACCGCCAGTCGAAGAATTGCGGCCCTGCGCGTCAAGTCGGACTACCGCTCGACGACTGACCCTGGAACAAGGTCGTCGCTGCCGTCGGGCCAGCGGACCCAAGCTTTGTGCCCACCGTCGTAGTCCGGTCCGAGCAGAATCAGTTCGGCAGGCTCACCGTTCACCTTGCAGCTGCCGGACCCTTCAGGGTCAAGGCCGCGCCAAATCCGCACAAAAGCGTTGTTCTCCAGCTCGTCTGCAACCGTTGAAGACTCACTGTGCCCCGGGCGGATGATGGTCTCCGGCGGAAGGGTGAGAAGCCTGTCCATCACCGATGCCCGCAGGTCCTCAAATGTGGTGTGTCCTGGGGCACGAACGCCGCCAACCGAGCCAAGGAAAAGCGTGTCGCCGGTGAACACTTCCTTCGTCTCACCGTCAAGGACCAAGGCGACCATCCCCGCAGTGTGGCCGGGTGTGAGCAGCAGGTCAAATTCAAGGTTGCCGAACTTGAGCCGTTCGCCCGGAGTCAGGTCACCCGTCGTGTGTTCAGTCACTTCACGCTCTATGGGATGGGCCAGAACCGGGGTTCCCGGATGGGCTTCAAGCACGGTTGTCAACTCTGCGATGTGGTCGTAGTGATGGTGCGTCAGCAGAACTGCGTCAAGCGTGACTCCCAACTCTGTAATCCGGTCAAGCAGGGGCTGGACTGGTCCGCCTGCGTCAATCAGAACAGCGTTGCCTTTTGCTTCGTCGGCGACAAGCCAAGCGTTGGAGTACCAGTCAGAGTGTTCAGAGCGTTCGATGATCATTTTGAAAGCGTACCCCGAAGGTTTCCGGGCTTCCGCCACGAGCGACCGTAGGCTGGTCCCATGCGACTCATCCACACCTGTTACCGCGTGCTTGATCTGGAGCGCTCCAAGACGTTCTATGCGGCACTTGGGTTTGAGGAAATCGGCCGGATTCCGATCGGAACAGAGGCCACAAACCTCTTCATGAACCTTCCCGGAGACGGTGATGAGCCACGGCTTGAACTGACCTTCAACCACGATCGCACCGAGCCTTACGACATTGGCGACGGCTTCGGCCACATTGCACTCGCAGTGGATGATCTCGACGCGACGCTTGAGCGCCTTTCAGGGCTTGGCATTGAGCCAGAGCGCGAGCCGTACACGATTCGCGAGGGCGGCACGCGCCTTTGCTTCGTAGGAGATCCGGACGGTTATCGGATCGAACTTCTCGGCCGTTCCTGAGGATTCAGGATGGAGCCCCGCCGGACAATCGTTCAGGACCTTGGGTCCAACTCATTCCGGATGGTCATTTACGAATGGGTGCCGGGCGAATGGTGGCGCAGGCAGGATGAACTTCACGAGACTGTTCGGATTGGGGCTGGCTTGGATGCAACCGGCGGCCTTGGAGAGGACGGAATTGAGCGCGGCCTGAGGACTGTTGAACTTTTTGACCATGCGCGCCGCGCCTTTGGGATTGACAGCGCCGACACAATTGCTGTCGCCACAAGTGCAATCCGCGATGCTCGCAATGGGCAGGATTTCATCGCCAAGGCAGAGGCGCTTGGCTCGGTTCCGATCCGCGTGCTCTCAACTGCAGAAGAGGCCCGCTACGGAATGATCGCCGCGGTCAACTCCACAACACTTGTGGACGGTTGGACGCTCGACATCGGCGGCGGCAGCGTTCAACTCTGCCGAGTTGAGGGCCGCAGGTCAGCAAGGGCTGGATCATGGCCACTGGGTGCAGTCCGGATGACCGAACACTTCTTCTCCGAAGCTGGCGACGAGCCAACGAAGCCTGATGACCTAAAGGCGCTTCGGCGGCATGCGGTCAAGACACTTGAGGACGCTGGAATCAGCGACGAGGGCGGTCGGATGATCACCGTTGGTGGTGCTGTGCGAAACCTTGCTGCTGCCGCGCGGATTGAAGATGGGATGCCATCAAGTGTTGGCGTTCAGGGTTACGAGCTGACCGGCGATCGCCTCGATCTTCTGATCGGCCGGATTGCTGAACTTCCGCCTTCGAAGCGCGGGACCATTCCGGGGATCAAGTCGGGCAGGCGGGAAATTATTTTGGCCGCAGCGGTCGTCGTTCGAGCGGCCCTGGCTGTGACGGGCGTCAAGTCAATTGAGGTGACGGAGGAGGGATTGCGCGAAGGCCTGTTCTTCGAGCGGTATCTGGCACCGGCTGACCCGCCCCTGTTTCCGGATGTGCGCGGGGCGAGTGTGCGCAACCTTGTATTGCAGCATCGCACCGATGTGGTGCACGCCAACCGGGTCGCCGACCTTGCGCTTGGCATGTACGACTCACTGCTGGAGAGCGGCGTCAAGGCCGGGAAGGGGGAGATGCGTGAGCTCCTCTGGGCTGCAGCGATGCTCCATGACATCGGCAAGGCAATTGACTACGACGACCATCATCTGCACTCCCGCTACATCATCCTCGGAGCTGGCCTTCCTGGCTACTCACCGCGTGAGCTTGCGCTGATCGCCCTGATGGCCAGGTTCCATCGCAAGGGCAACCCGGAGCCCAACGGGCTGGGGTCGCTGCTTAACGAGGGGGACCGCGAACGCATGCGCCGCTGCGCGACTCTGCTGCGGATGGCCGAGTATTTGGAGCGCGGCCGCGACGGCGCCGTCAAGTCAGCGGTTCTTGTGTCGGAGACGGATGGAGATTCTGTGCGACTCGAGCTCCAAGTTGACGGTGACCCGACGCTTGCCAAGTGGGGCGCTCAGCAGCAGAGCAGCCTGTTCGCGGATGCGTTCGGCCGGAAGTTGATCGTCGGTTAGAAGACTGATTCCGAAGGATCGGATTTCACAGTCCGGCAGCGTTTCCGCAGCCTCTTGTTTGAGTCTTCTCGCTCTGATATTTTTAAGAGCTGAGAGCGCGTAACCAATCGCGTCTTATCCAGACTGAGGGTCGCCGCCGCGGCCCTCAGTGCGTTCCGGGGTAAGAGGCGCGACTGAGTTTGAAGGTGCGCATGTCTCTTTCACCACATGGGGCCGCAGGGGATTCCACCAGTCATTCACGGCTCTGATTGAACGGCGGTCGTGTCTGGCAGTCATGAATTCATGCGGAGACTGCTTCAGCCGCACGCCGCATTAGTTGCGCCCGAAGGTTGAGCAGGTCCTTTAGAGACCGGAAGTCATGGTTCCCGTGGAAAAGGTGTTGTGCGTGAAGTTCGGTTTCTGCTGT
>JAPLCH010000037.1 GCA_026392325.1 Solirubrobacterales bacterium
TCATGCCGCGGTAACCACACTTCTGCGCGAGTTTGATGAGTGGACCATCAAGACCGTCCCACGGGCCGAGAACTCACACGCAGACCGGCTGGTCAATGAGGCGCTTGACCGCGCCCGCTGAGCTGCATCGACCGGTCCAATTCCCGGACGCCGTTGGGCGCTGGATCGGACAAGGAGTCTATGTTGACACGGTGTCGCAAACTCCCTATAATGGCGGCACGAGACTGTCTATCTAGGGAGAGATTTCTTTGTTCAAGCTGAACCGCCTCACCGTTGCTGTCATCGCGACAATGGCCGTCGGATTTTCTGCCAGCCCTGCAGCTGCTGCGAGCGCTCCGACATATCCGATGGTGGCTCACATGTACGGACTGCGCTACTGCGAGATGGCTGTGGCAACTCTGGTGCCATCTGGGATCCACGCCATCGTTTACAACACCTTCGGATTGAACAAGTGTCCAGCAGCGGAATGGGCTGCCGCCACGACGCCAGCCGCGCTGCTGACGGCCAAGACCTCTAGAAGCGCTCTCTCAGTTATTGTCAATGGTCCACGTTGGTGGGCGTTTGATGAGATTGGCGGAGTTCTCGGGAGCACTGTCGAAATGTTCGGAGCCATCGGCACACGAGAGGCAGCGGTCTTGGACTTTTCACTCACGGGCCTCCCGGCGGCTTTCACTGAGTTCCCAGTGAAGCGGACCAGCACTTGGATCTACCACAAGAACACATACGTGCGTGAGCTGATCTCACCTAATAACCATCACTATGTATTGCAGTCATGGACCACGATGATCAGTTCCAAGGTAGTGGCATCCAAGCTCAACACCCTTGCTTCCGGCTCCAAGCCGCCTCTCACGCTTCCGAAGGGCTGGAAGTTCAAGGCTCGTAAGCTCACCAAGCAGTTGGTGATCGTTGCTCCTGGAAAGATGACTCTCGTTCAGGACAATTTGAAGGGCGTTTACTCAAAGATTTCGTAGCTGGCTGAACTTCCCTCCGCTGGCTCGTTTAGCGGGTCAGCGGAGAGTAAGTCTCTGCGTGGCAAGTAGCTGTAGGTTCTCGTATCCAACCTCTCGTGACGGAAGGTCTCTTTCTGATGGACAAGCCAGTTCTTTACGCGATGCGCTCATCGCTCTACTCCTCCAAGGCGAGGTCCTATCTGCTCAAGCAAGGCATTGACCATCTGGAGCGGCCACCCGGAGATCCGCGTTATGCGAGCGACATCCTTCCTCACACCGGGCGCTGGATTCTGCCTGTGCTTCAGACGGCAGACGGCGAGGTGATTCAGGACACCGTCGACATCACCGACCATTTCGATTCTCTGATGCCCCCAGACCGCGCAGCGCACCCTCCGATTGGTGCCCACGCCGTCCTCGCGCATGTATTTGAGATGTTTGGAAGCGAGGGACTGATGCGGCCGGCACTCCACTTCCGATGGAACTTTGACGAGCAGAACATGCCATTTGTAGGCGAGGATTTCGGACGCGGCCTTGTCCTTCCCGGTGGAGCCAACACGTTTGAATCGACCAGCTTTGACGTTGACATTGCCGATGGTGTGGTTGACGTTAAGGAGACGCGGGCGGGAATCTCCAAATTCGCCGCCGACCGGATGCGGGCGCTGACTATTGACTTCGGGGTAAACCCGGACACGATTCCTGAGATTGAGAGGTCGTACTCCGAGTTCCTGGAGCTTCTCTCAGCCCATCTGGA
>JAPLCH010000027.1 GCA_026392325.1 Solirubrobacterales bacterium
CCTCATCAACGGAGACCGGCTCAGCCCCGGGGCGCGTTGACTCGCCACCGACATCAATTATTGACGCGCCCTGGGCTTCAAGCTCGAGGCCGTGAGCAATCGCCGCATCAGGGTCAAGCCAGAGACCACCGTCCGAGAATGAATCGGGGGTGACATTCAGGATTCCCATGACCTCAAAAGACTTCATAGCCTCGATCGTACGCGCCCATGGCGGCCCGCAACCTTGTGGCGAGCCGCGTCCCGAACTGTCAGCATTGAGGCATGACAAATTCAAGCCTCAAGCTTTGGTCCTTCCAGTTCTCCCCGTTCGCCGGCAAAGTCCGTGCAGCGCTGTCTGAGAAAGGCGTCGACTACGAAATTTTGGAGATCAACCCAAGGAAGAGACCGGAGCGCCTGCGCGAGCTCAACCACTTCAACCGAGTACCGGTGCTGGAGGTTGACGGAGCTGTGCTTACCGAGTCGGCAATCATCTGCGATTGGATAGAGGAGACCTACCCTGACCCAGCGCTCTGGCCGGAGGACCCGGCAGCCCGTGCCGAAGCTCGAGCAACCGCCTACTGGATCGATGAGCAGGTAACAAAAGTCTTCTTCGCGGGGATGATCAAGAAGAGTCGGGGTCCTGCAGAGGGAGACCCAGCAGACATTGTTGAGCAACTCCAGGCCAAAACTGTTCGTCGCTGGCCAATGATTGAGGCAATGCTGGCCAAGCACGGAGGCCCGTGGATCGCTGGCAATCAGTTCACATATGCCGATCTGGGCGCAATGCCAGACGCTGTCCGTATACCCCAGTGGGTGCCCGAGCTTGCCCCAGACCCGGCAGAAACGCCTTTAGTGGCTGCCTGGTTTGAGGCTCTGCGAGGCCGCCCTTCGGCTGCTGCCATCGAGGCAAAGGGCGCTGAGGTAGTGGCCGACGACCAGAGTTAAGTGGACCTAAGGCTTGCTGCTGCTGACATCTCTCAGCTGTGAGTTACCCAAACCTAAGACTTATCTTAGATTTGGGTTGTGCAAATTCATGCGCCCACCTAGGGTCTGCGACATGAACACTCAAAGCAATATCCGGATCTCGGGCACGAAGCTCTTTCTGACAACCCTCGTCGCAGCAGTAGCGCTTGTTGGCGCAGTGCCCGTCTCAGGCTCTGCCTCACCCAAGAAGTGCACCATCACTGGCACTGCTGGCAATGACACGATCAATGGAAATGGAACATCAAAGGCTGACGTCATCTGCGGTCTTGGCGGCAACGACAAGATCAAGGCACTTGGCGGCAATGACACCGTCTACGGCGGCGACGGCAACGACACAATCGACGGTGGAACTGGTAACGACACAATTGACGGCGGAGCTGGCTCTGACACTGAGAACGGTGGAACGGGCAACGACACCGAGAATGGGAATGCCGGCGACGATGTTCTCAACGGTGGATCTGGAAACGACAAGCTCAATGGTGGAACCGGAGACGACACTGAGAACGGTGGATCTGGCAACGACAGGCTTGACGGCAACGACGGAGCCGACGTTGAAAACGGTGACAGTGGAAACGACAAGGTCCTGGGCGAAGCTGGCGATGACAGCGTCTCTGGCGGAGCTGGTAATGACACTGTTGACGGTGGCGCAGGCGACGACACCCTTCGCGGTGACGACGGCAACGACAGCATGAACGGTGGCGAGGGCAATGACGACATGGACGGCGGCAATGGCAGCGACAAGGAACACGCTGGCAGCGGCGACGACAACATCCACGAGTCAGGTAAGCCAACTGACGTCAACACCCTCAATGGCGGAACCGGAACCAACAACTACACCGACCAGAAGGGCCATCACCATTCCGACACCGGTGACTCCACCGACCACAAAGATCATGGTGGTAGCGGCTGGGGCGGCACAACAGGAAGCGACGACTGAGCATTACTCAATCCGCTGGCCTTGAACCAGCGGTAAGTTCTTCGAGCGGCGCCCACAAGGCGCCGCTCTTTTTTGGGCTCATGCGGCCAAACCCTCGACCTTCACTTGAGGGTTGCCTCAGAGGATTCCCGTCTCACCAACCGATGTCACCTAGCAGCCGGCGCCAAACCGCCGAGCCACGACCGAACGCGTAGTCACCAGCTCCGGCAACTACCCCACGCCCCTAGCGTTCGCGGACTGAGACTCCAATGTGGAGGCGGCGCTAAGCCTGAGGTGCGTCTGAACCGTCGGGACCGCGCATCTCTGCGGTGCCTCCGGCAAAACCAGGACGCGGGAACGGTGACGGTCCAGTGGACCGCTCCGCAGACTCCTCAGCTGGTGGAGCAGGTGGCTCCGTTGGCTCTGGAACCGGTTCGTCATGGAAGATCTCGCTTGGTGGCTTGCCCTGCATCAGTGCCTCAAACTCTTCGCGCTCAATCGTCTCGCGCTCAAGGAGAATCTTCGAAATTTGTTCAAGCTCCGGACGACGCTTGCTCAAGATGTCACGGGCACGCTGATGCGCACTCGCAACAATCCTGCGGATCTCATCATCAATCTCACGCGCAATCTCGTCCGAATAGTCAGCCTGGGCGTTGAACTCACGGCCAAGGAACGGCTGGGTCTGGTCATGACCAAACACGCGAGGACCGAGCTTCTCGCTCATCCCGAACCGCATGACCATCTGCTTGGCAGTGCTGGTCACCTTCTCAAGGTCATTGCTTGCACCAGTCGTGATCTCGTCAAAGACGAGCTCCTCAGCGCTGCGTCCACCGAGAGTCATGGCCATCGTGTCGAGAAGCTCGGCACGCGTGGTCAGGAACTTGTCCTCGCTTGGAAGCGAGATCGTGTAGCCGAGGGCCTGTCCACGGCTGATGACTGAAATCTTGTGCACTGGGTCTGCGAATTCAAGGTCGTGACCAACAATCGCATGGCCCATCTCGTGGTAGGCCGTGATCAGGCGTTCCCTGTCGCCCATGACCCGGGTCTTCTTCTCCGGACCGGCAATCACGCGCATGATGCCTTCCTCAAGCTCCACCTGGGTGATCTCACGCTTGCCTGTGCGAGCGGCAAGCAAAGCCGCCTCATTCACAAGGTTCGCAAGGTCTGCACCGGTGAAACCTGGTGTCTGACCTGCAAGTACATCAACGTTGATCTCCTGAGCAAGCGGCTTGCCCCGGGTGTGAACCTCAAGGATCTTCGCCCGGCCCTTGCGGTCTGGCCTGTCAACAACGATCTGGCGATCAAAACGGCCTGGACGCAGCAGCGCTGGGTCAAGAATGTCTGGACGGTTGGTCGCAGCAATGAGAATGATGTTGTCCTTCATCTCAAAGCCGTCCATCTCAACAAGAAGCTGGTTCAGGGTCTGTTCACGCTCATCGTGCCCACCACCCATGCCGGCTCCACGGTGACGGCCGACAGCGTCGATCTCATCCATGAAGATGATGCAAGGGCTGTTCTGCTTGGCCTGCTCGAACAGGTCACGAACGCGGCTTGCGCCAACGCCGACGAACATCTCGACAAAGTCAGAACCTGAGATTGAGAAGAACGGAACGCCTGCTTCGCCTGCCACTGCGCGGGCAAGAAGGGTCTTGCCTGTGCCTGGAGGTCCGTAGAGAAGCACTCCCTTGGGGATGCGGGCTCCGAGCGCTTGGAACTTCTTGGGGTTCTCTAGGAATTCCTTGATCTCATGAAGTTCCTCGACCGCCTCATCAACGCCCGCAACATCACGGAATGTGATCTTCGGCGCGTCCACGCTCATGCGCTTCGCACGCGACTTGCCGAAGGACATGACCTTCGATCCACCACCCTGAACCTGGTTCATCAGGAAGATCCAGAAGCCGATGAAGATCACAAATGGCAGCACGTATGTGAGCAAGGAGATCCAACCGTTGGTCTTCTTGCCCGTGACGTCGAAGGGGACGTTGGCGGCCTCAAGCTCGTGCTGAAGCTGCGGATCGGCTGGATTCCAGCCCGTCTCGTGCGTCTTGCCGTCGGTCAGCGTTACGCTGACAACGTTGTCCTTCGTCTTCAGATCGGCCTTCTTGATCTTCGTCGGCTTGGAGTTGATGTCCGCCTGAAGGTTCGAGTACGTGTACTTCGGAGCGCTTGACCCTGGGCTGATCCACTTCTGCGCGAAGAACGCCA
>JAPLCH010000098.1:0-3910 GCA_026392325.1 Solirubrobacterales bacterium
CACTTGGACTTAGGCTCAAGTTCCGGGCCAACGACAGGACCCTCACAGAGGAAGAGGTTTCTGCCAGCAGACTTGAAATCTTGAATGCGCTTGAAGCGCAGATCGGAGCGCAGGCACGTGCCTGAACGGGTTGCAGTTATTGGAGCAGCAGGATTTGCTGGGGCGGTGGCCGCAAGAATCCTTGACCGTCATCCCCATTTTGACTTGGCGTCGATCCAGGCCAGATCTGATGTGGGTGAGCGGCACGACCTTTTGTACCCGCAGCACCGGGTGCAGATGAGACTTGACGATGTTGACCCGAGCCTTCTCGATGGGTTTGACGCTGCTGTGGTCGCGCTTCCTCACGGGGCAGCTGCGGGAGTCGTTGCTGACTTGCGCAACAGAGACATCCGTGTGGTTGATCTCTCCGCAGACTTCAGGCTCAGCGACCCAAAGACTTACGCCCACTGGTACGGAGAACATGGGGCTCCCGCCCTGTTTGGGACCGCAGCGTACGGCCTTCCGGAACTTGATCGGAGCGGAATCGTTGCCGCTGACATCGTTGCGTGCCCAGGTTGTTATCCCACTGCGACTCTCCTGGCGCTTGCTCCGTTGGCAAGAGCAGGAGGCATAAATGATGTGGTTGTGGATGCCAAAAGCGGCGTTTCCGGGGCTGGGCGAGCTCCTTCCAGAAAGACACATTTTGTCTCCGTGGCTGAGAACGTTTCGGCCTATGGACTGGAGGGTCACCGGCATGAGCCGGAGATCGCTGAGCAGCTTGCCGGATTGGAAGCAGACGTGCCGCTTGTCTTCCTGCCTCACCTTCTTCCAATTGATGAGGGAGAGCTGGTCTCTTGTTACGTCGGGCTTGATGAGCGGAAGGATGGGGATGAACTGCTTGCCTTGTTCGCTGAGTACTACGCGTCTGAACCTTTCGTTGAGGTCACGTCTGAATCCCCAGGAGTTAGAGATGTAAGGGAAACCAATCGCTGTCGGATCACGGTCCGTGCCCACTCGAGTGGCAAAGTGATCGTTTTGAGCGCCATTGACAATCTCTGGAAGGGCGCCGCTGGGCAGGCCGTTCAGTGTCTGAATCTGATGTTCGGTCGGCCTGAAACGGAGGGGCTCGAATGAGCGATCTCTTCGCGTCGAGGTGGGTCGAGTGGCCTGCGCACGTGGTACCAGGAGACGACAAGCTTCCACAAGGCTTCCGGGCCGGTGGAATAGCTGCTGGGCTGAAGGCCTCCGGCAGAGCGGATCTTGCGGTTCTGGTCTGTGATGAAGCTTCATCGACCAGCGCGATCAGGCAGACCCGTTCCTCGGCCGCGGCAGCCCCTGTGCTTGTTAACCGCGAGCTGGTCAATCCCGGTGCAATCCGGGCGATTGTCGCCAACAGCGGCAACGCCAATGCCGCGACTGGCGAAGAGGGGTTTGAAAACGCTGTTCAAATGCGCGATCACACCGCCGCTGCACTTGGCATCGCGCGGGACTCCACGGCGGTCTGCAGCACGGGCGTTATCGGCAAGCAGCTGAACATAGACGCTGTGTGCGCGGGGGTTGAGTCTGTGGTTCCACTTCTCTCAAACGACGGTAGAGCGAGTCTTTCGGAGGCGATCCTTACGACCGACAAGGGAGAGAAGGTCGTGTCTGTTGACATCGAGCTCCCCGGCGGCACTGTCAAGATGACCGCCCAGGCTAAGGGGGCGGGCATGATTCAGCCTGCTTTCGCGACCATGTTCTGCTTCGTGCAGACCGATGCTGTCGTCTCTGAGGAGACATGTGATCTGCTCCTGGGGACAGTCGTAAAGCGGTCCTTTGAGCGGATTAGCGTTGACGGTCAGCTTTCAACCAACGACGTGGTGATTCTGATGGCATCGGGGGCAAGTGGTGTGGCGGTTGAGCCACAGACCGAAGCTGAAGCTCTTTTTGGGCAAGCTCTTGACACTGTCCTTCGGTCACTGGCGCTGATGATCGTTGCTGACGGTGAAGGTTCTGCCCGCGTTGGCCGAATGGTTGTTGAGGGTGGGGAGGACCAGACTGTCGAGCATGTGGCCCGAACTGTTGCTGGGTCTCCGCTCGTCAAGTCGGCACTTCACGGAGGTGATCCAAACTGGGGCCGAATCATTCAGGCAGTCGGTATGGCGTTGCCTGATTCGAGTCGGATCCCCGTGGACATTGAGATTGAGGGGACTTTGGTCTGCTCTGCAGGTACGGCCGTGCCATATGACGAAGGTGCACTGGCCAAAGCCGTGGCTGGGGATGAGGTTGAATACCTCGTGCGGATTCCTGGAACTGGGTCTGTCTCCGAAGTTTTCTTCTCGGATCTGTCTCACGAGTACGTGACCATCAACAGCGAATACACCACATGACCAAGGGCACTCCGATGCGCGATATCGCAACACTTCTTGAAGCACTTCCGTATATCCGGGAGTACCACGGCCGGACGATCGTCATCAAGTATGGAGGAGCGGCTATGGACGACCCGGAACTCCGGGAGGAGTTTGCCCGGGATGTTGTCCTTCTTAAATATGTAGGTCTCAACCCAGTTGTCGTTCATGGCGGGGGGCCCGACATCACCGCATACATGGAGCGGCTGGGGATGCCAGTGGAATTTATTGGCGGACTGCGGAGAAGCGACGAGGACACAGTTGAGGTTGCGAAGATGGTTCTGGTTGGCAAGGTCAACAAGGACATTGTTCTTCGACTGGGACGGCATGGGCAACCCGCGGTTGGACTCTGTGGTGATGATGGGCTGCTCTTCAAGGCCGAGAGGATCTCTGGTCCCTCCGGTGAGGACCTCGGCGATGTTGGACGTGTTGTTTCAGTTGAGACAGGCGTTCTGGAACACATTGCTGAGGACTACATTCCTGTTGTTGCCTCGGCGGCGGCAGACGCTGAAGGGCGCTCGCTCAACATCAATGCCGATGAGGCTGCCAGTGCTGTCGCTCGCGCATTAGGCGCAAGCAAGATCGTTTTCCTGACCGATGTTGCCGGATGGCTGAAGGACCCGAGCGATGAGGAGTCGGTGATTTCCGAGACAACTGCCGGCCAGGTGCAGTCCTCGCTGGGCGGAATTTCTGGCGGTATGGCTCCAAAGCTTCAGGCCTGCGTGGATGCAGTCCACGGTGGAGTGGGGTCGGCCCACATCATTGATGGTCGGGTACCGCACTCCCTTCTGCTCGAGCTCTTCACGGTTGACGGCGTCGGGACCAAAATCACACCCGACAGCTGAAATGAGTCTGGAACGCCTTCAAGCGCTTGAAGCGGCATCCGTGATGCCCACTTACAAGCGGATGCCCGTCGAATTTGTGAAGGGTGAAGGTGCTCTGCTTTGGGACGATGAGGGTCGGGAGTATCTGGACCTTCTGGCCGGAATTGCAGTGGACAATGCGGGCCACTGCCATCCAGCCGTCGCTGCGGCGGTCCGTGAACAGGTTGGCAAGCTGATTCACGTTTCGAATCTCTTCTATACGGCTCCGGGAATGGAGCTTGCCGACAGGTTGGCGAGCTCAAGCCTTGGAGGAAAGGTGTTTCTCTGCAACAGCGGTGCGGAGGCAAACGAGGCCGCGATCAAGTTGGCAAGGAGACATCGTCCAGGTGGGGACTTCGTGGTGCTGGAAGGCGCCTTTCACGGGCGGACGATGGGGGCGCTTTCCGCAACCCCTCAAGCTGAGAAGCAGGGTCCGTTCGAGCCGCTCGTCCCGGGGTTCTCCTCCGTCTGTGCGGATCCGGACGCGGTCAGGGCTGCAATCACGGACCGGACTGCGGCCGTCCTGATTGAGCCAATTCAAGGGGAAGCAGGTGTTCATCCGATCCCTGACGCTGTGCTCAAAGCCGCCAGATCAGCCTGCGACGCGACAGGCGCACTTCTGATCTTCGACGAGGTGCAGACGGGCTCTGGCCGAACCGGAGAGCTTTGGGGCTACGAGGG
>JAPLCH010000098.1:3947-5054 GCA_026392325.1 Solirubrobacterales bacterium
ACGGTGGTCCCTGACGCGATGACCGTCGCAAAGGGCCTTGGTGGAGGGTTCCCAATCGGAGCCCTGATCACCGCTGAGAAGATTGGGTCACCACTTGTCGCCGGGGATCACGGTTCAACATTCGCGGGAGGACCCGTTGTTGCTGCTGCTGCATTGGCCTCACTTGAAGTGGTCTCAGAACCTGGGCTTCTCTCTGCTGTTCGGTCAGAGGGCGCGCGATTTGCCGCAGCGCTTCGAGATCTTCCCGGTGTCAAGGCTGTCCGCGGCCGCGGACTGATGATCGGGGCAGACATTGATGGAGACGCACCGGCCCTTGTTATGCGAGCGCTGGCTGAAGAGGCGCTGGTCATCAATGCGACCGGCCCGCATACGCTCAGGTGCGTTCCTCCTCTCGTGATCAGCCCGACCCAGCTCGACTCTGCACTGACCCGACTGGCTCGACTTCTTGCGACCTGACGGCGAAATGGCTCACATCCGCGTAGGCTGTCGCGCGTGAGCGAAGGAATCATTCACCCCCCAGTCACGACCTCGTATGAGGCCGAACCCGATTCAGTTGGGAAGGTTCTCCTGCTCTACAGCGGAGGCCTTGATACGTCCGTGATGTTGCACTGGATTCAGGAGAACTATGGGGCTGAAGTCGTCTGCCTTACGGTCAATCTTGGACAGCCGGATGAGGACTACTCCGTTGTTACAGGCAAGGCGCTTGACCTCGGAGCTGTCGAAGCCAGAGTCGTCGACGCAAGGGAAGAATTCGCGAATGATTTCGTCGTACCGGCCATCAAGTCAAATGCGCTCTACGGAGGCGGGTATCCACTCTTCACCGCACTTGGCAGGCCGCTGATCGCAAAGATCGCAGTTGATGTTGCCCGTGAGACTGGCTGCGACACCATCGCTCACGGTTGCACGGGCAAGGGCAATGATCAGGTACGGATTGAGGCGACAGTTGCGACTCTTGCTCCGGAGCTCAAAGTAATTGCTCCTGTTCGCTCGTGGGCCATGGGCCGAGAGGAAGAGATTGAGTACGCCCGTCAGCACTCGATTCCAGTCAAGGGTGGGACCGAGGTTGCTCCCTATTCAATCGACGACAATCTTTGGGGACGCTCATCC
>JAPLCH010000050.1:0-819 GCA_026392325.1 Solirubrobacterales bacterium
CCGGCAAGGTGTTGCTCAAGCGGGTTTACACGCCGGGGAGGGCAGATCACAAGTACTACGCGGGTGATGGGTCTGAATACGACCATACCCGGTACTGGGATAGTCACTGCTGGCCGCTTGAATACGACTCTGGCGGGATCTACTGCGTCCTTCCTGGGTACTCCCCGTCCTGGGACACGTCAGTCGGGCGCTGGTGAGGCTGGAGTTGGCAAGAGGTAAGTGGTTCGCGCTGGCAGGGTTGACGCTGGCGCTCTGCCTCACTGGACTGCAGGCCGACCAGTCGAAGGCCGCCCAGTGGCCTGCGAACGGCATGCTCATCGCATCAGGAGAAGACGCTGACTTCTACCTCAGCGATGACACGGACTTCATAAGCCCAGATTGGTCTCCTGACTCCGAGACGGTCGCCGCGGAGAACACCGGCACCTCCGACCCTTCAACAACGAGTGGGATCTATCTGTTGGGCCTGTCCGGATCAGTCAAGCTCCTCCGCGGGACAAGTCAGGATTCGTCGCCAAAGTGGTCGCCAAACGGGAAGTCAATTGCGGTCAATCATCACGGCTCGGTTCCGTTCGGTTTCGGAGGACAAATCGGAACCTGTCAGATCGTGATCATGAGGGCAAATGGAACAGGTCGGAGGGATGTATTTGACTATCGGATCTACGACGATTCGGCGCTCGGGGGCACAGAAGAATGCGGTTCCTTTGCTTGGGCTCCAGACGGTTCGGCAATTGCAGCCACGACCACAACCTCATCCGGGACACCAGCACAGATCTACATTGTCGATCCAACCGGGGATCGAAGTCCCGCGAAGTTGGCGAA
>JAPLCH010000050.1:842-4029 GCA_026392325.1 Solirubrobacterales bacterium
CGTGGGGGCGGGGAAATCAGTTCGCGTTTGTTGCTGACGATGGCGAATGGAACTCGAAGCCGCCGCTAATGACGATTAACCCACTGACCAGAGCCGAAGCAGTAATCGTTGACTCCTCAGCTTCATCTCCTGAATGGTCCCCCGACGGAACCCAGCTCGCGTTTGTAAGAGACGGTGACATCTGGTTGGCGGCGACAGACGGATCCGATCCCCATAAATTGACTGATCGTGGGGACATCTATTCCGGCCCTAGCTGGCAGGCGGTTCACTCAAGCTCGTATGCAGTGAGGAAGGTCCGCTACGACGGACTCAGTCACAAGCAGCGAAGGAAGGTCGCCATCACGCTGTCAGGCAGCGGCATACACCTGACAGGCGCTGCAGTGGCCAGCAGGATGACCTGCGTCAGACGGGGTCATCGACGGTCTACAATCTCACTGACAGCCCGCGGACTGTCAGTGAGCCGCCCCGTCTTGATCAATCCGTACGGAGATTTCAAGGCTGTCATCAAGTTTCGGGCTGGACCACTCAAGTCTGGCGTCTTGACGCTGGTAGGGAAGGTTGGCAACTCGAGTGCGGCGGGCACAGTCGTTCTGACTGGGGCCTCAAGCCGCCTAGGGCGCTGCGCCAGCCCTAAGGAGTCCTGGACCGCGCTGGGGAAGTGAAGCACGCCCGGGGGTTGATTGAGCCAATAAGGCGCACTCCCGCCACTAGGAAGTTGTGGCAGGGTTTAGGCTCGTTCCATCACCTAAGGGGAGAGCGGATGGCTGACACTGAAAAGCAGGCACATGAAGCACCAGTTGGATATGCGGTTGAGGCTGGCGTAGCGACGATTTCCTTGGACGATCCGTCCACTCGAAACAGCCTTTCGAATGAGATGCTCGACGGGCTGATTGCAGCCTTCAAGCGTGCACGCGATGACGCGGAAGTTCGGGCTGTAGTCCTCGCCTCAACTGACGACCGCACATTCTCCTCCGGGGGGAACCTCGCGGGCTTTGCATCCGATGTGCCCCTTGTTCACAAGCACGCAGGGACCTCCAAGTTTCCGGAACTGTTCCTCCTGATCGGTGAACTTGGCAAGCCAGTTCTCTGCCGTGCCCAAGGGCACGTGCTGGCAGGCGCAGTTGGACTTGCCCTGGCCTGTGACCTGATCGTCGCTGGTGATTCAGCAACCTTTGGAACGCCGGAGATCAATGTGGGGACATTCCCGTTCATGATCATGGCTCTGATTTACAGAAATGTTCCGCGCAAGAAGGCAACGGAAATGCTTCTGCTTGGCGACCGCATTGATGCTGCCGAGGCCGAGCGCCTTGGCATTGTCAACAAAGTTGTGCCGGACGCAGAGTTGGACGAGGCCGTCGAGTATTGGGCATTGCGCCTTGCCTCGCGATCACCTGTGCTGATGAAAATGGGCAAGGACGCGCTCCACCGTCAGCAGGACATGCCGCTCAAGGAAGCACTCGAGTATCTGCGTCACAACCTGACCCTTGCGTTCTCAACTGATGACCTGCAGGAGGGCGTATCCGCGTTCTTCGAAAAGCGCGACCCAAACTGGACGGGACAATGAGCGACGAAAGCCCAACATCAATCCTTCGCCCACTTGTTGAAGAGTTGGCGGAGCGCAGGGAGGCTGCGGCACTTGGTGGTGGTGTGGAGAAGATCGCCGCCCAACATGCGGCTGAGAAGCTGACCGCCCGTGAGCGCGTTGCACTGCTTGTTGACGAGGGCACCTTCACCGAGCTCGGCATTCACGCGGGCATTCACCATTCGGTCCGTGGCCTTGACCACAAGGAAGCCCCAGCTGACGGTGTTGTCACCGGCTTCGGAATGGTTGACGGGCGCAAGGTTGCCGTTGTTGCCTATGACTTCACCGTGATGGCCGGTTCAATGGGCATGACCAGTGAAACCAAGGTTGCCCGCATGCGCGAGATGGCGTTGAAGCAGCGCATGCCAATGATCTGGCTGCTCGATAGCGCAGGCGCGCGAATTCAGGAAGCCGTCGGATCACTGTTCGCCGGGTCAGGAGACCTGTTCCGCGAAGAGGTCGTGATGAGCGGCGTGGTTCCGCAAGTCGCAGCCCTGATGGGCCCGTGCTCGGCTGGCACCGCTTACATCCCAGGCCTTGCAGACTTTGTTCCGATGGTGAAAGGACGTGGCTCCATGGCCCTTGCCGGGCCGCACCTTGTCCGAGCAGCGGTTGGCGAGGATGTCACCCAAGAGGAGCTTGGCGGCAGCAGAGTTCACTGCCGCAAGTCGGGAGTTGGCGACCTGGAAGTCGCGGATGATCCCGAATGCATTGAGCGGATCAAGCAGTACCTCTCGTACTTCCCATCCAACAATGGTGAAGCCCCGCCGATCAAGCCAACCTCAGACCCAATTGACCGCGCTGATGAGGAGCTGCTTGAAGCATTGCCGGAGAGCAACCGCAAGCCGCACGACATGTACAACGTGATCAGCCGCATCGTTGACGACGGCGAATATTTCGACATGAAGCCGCAGTGGGGAAAGACGATCATCACTGGCTTTGCACGGTTCGGTGGTCGCCCGTGTGGCATCGTCGCGAATCAGCCCAAGCACCTTGGCGGGATCCTCGACAACGATTCAGCTGACAAGGCAGCGCGCTTTGTGAACCTCTGCAACGCCTTCGGAATTCCACTGCTTTTCCTTCAGGATGTGCCCGGATTCATGGTTGGCACAAAGGTTGAGGAGGCGGGAATCATTCGCCATGGAGCGAAGATGTTGCACGCAGTCGCGAACGCAACAGTCCCGAAGGTCACTGTGATCATCCGCAAGGCCTACGGTGCCGGCTACTTCGTGATGAATGGCCGCGCATATGAACCCGATGTGATCGTCGCTTGGCCAAGTGCGGAGATCTCCGTAATGGGAGCTGAGGGAGCAGTTGAAATTGTGATGCGCAAGCAGGTTGAGGAAGCCGATGACCCCGAGGCGATGAAGGCGCATCTGATCAGCGAATACCGCAAGATCATTGACGTGTACATCGCCGCAAAGAACGGAATGATTGACGACGTGATTGACCCTCGTGAAACTCGAAAGACGATCTGCCGCGCGCTTGAAATGGCGGAAGGCAAGACAGTTGACCGCCCTTGGAAGCGCAACGCGGTGGTGCCGGTATGAGCGTTGAAGACCCGGTAATTGTCACCAACTCAATCAGCGGTGCTGTTGCAAACCG
>JAPLCH010000106.1 GCA_026392325.1 Solirubrobacterales bacterium
CCGTGCCCCCAAGCGAGTTCTTGACGAACTTAACCTGTTCCAGGTCGGACTCCACCCAAGTGAATCTCCGGTGTGTTCCAATCGGAACATTGATCGGTGTCTCCGGGGCTGGCTGCGTGCCTGGCGATGCGAGGCTCCCAAGGGCAGAGACCCGTTCAGCCATCCGTGAGATCGCACGTCTGGGAGCTCGTAGAGCTGCGTTGGTCGCGCGACCAAACTCAGCGGGCACAGTGGCCCGCTCGAGCAGTGCGTTCGCAAGCAACTCGGCCTGTGACGGGACGGGAGAAGGGGTCCAGGCGGGGGTTTGCTGGGCGGGTTCGCCCTCAGGAGTTACATCAAAGAGAACTGCTGTCAGGTCAACCCCGCTGATGCCATCAACCAGGGCGTGATGCGTTTTGGCCAGCAGCGCGTGACGGTTCCCCGAGAGGCCTTCCACCAGATAGATCTCCCAGAGTGGCTTGGCCCGGTCCAGTGCTGTTGCGAATACCCGTCCGCAGAGCCGGGCGAGATCAGCGTCGCTGCCTGGGCTGGGAAGGGCTGCGTGCCGAAGGTGATACCCGAGATTGAAGTGGGGATCGTCAACCCACATGGGACGGCCCTGTCGGAAGGGGACGGGAGCTATTCGCTGGCGATACTTTGGAACAAGGTGCAACCGGGACTCGATGTGAGCTCGGGCCTTGTCCCATTCCGGGGCTGGACCGTCAAACACCATGCAGGATGCGATGTGCATGTGAGCGCCTCCGCGCTCAATGTGCAGAAAGGATGCGTCCAGGCCACTAAGCCTTTGCCCATTGCTCATTCGCCAATCATGACAGTTTGACGTCTGTGAGCAACCTTACACATCGCTACTTGTCAACACTCCACATCAG
This sequence comes from Solirubrobacterales bacterium, assembly GCA_026392325.1. Lineage (GTDB taxonomy): Bacteria > Actinomycetota > Thermoleophilia > Solirubrobacterales > Solirubrobacteraceae > WLNJ01. Next base: position 870 of record JAPLCH010000106.1, read on the forward strand.
GTGTAGGGTTCAACTCATGAACTCTCCACACAACTCATCACCACTTGACCTCTCCAACCCTGATCGCTTCTCGGAAGTGTTTGCTGAACATGAGCGCGGTGTTTACTCCGCTGCTCTGCGGGTCACGGGGAACCCAACGTCTGCAAATGATGTTGTTCAGGACGTGTTCTTGAGACTCTGGCGCAAGCCGGACCGCTTCGATCCTAAGAGGGGGGAAATCGGTCCGTTCCTCAAGCTCATGGCCCGCTCGCGTGCCCTGGACCTCTGGAGGGAAGGCGATGCCTCCAGTAGGGCGACAGATCGTTACAAGACAACAACGGAATACGAGCCACCCAGAGTCGAGGCCCGACCAGAGATTGAGCTTGAGATCTCCGACGAACGGACGAAGTTGAGATCAGTCGTCCGTGAGCTGCCAGACCTCCAACGTGAAGCCGTCGTGTTGGCATACTGGGCTGGTCTCACTTCGGAGGAGATCGCAGCGAAGGCGGGAGTGCCGGTCGGTACTGCGAAGAGCCGAGTTAGGCTTGGCGTCAACCGATTGAGGGAGACCTGCGCCCCAGAGCTCGCAGCTGCATAGGTAGCCGCGGACCGACAGTCTGTGACGGAGGTCTCTTAAGGGACTGTCAGGTGCGCTACCGTTCAGGGTGAAGTTGACAGAGCCGAGTTGGTTTGACCAAGTCAATCCAAGCGGGGGACCCAAGGCCGATCGTCTTTACAAGACGCCGGCGGGGGCGAATTGGACGCATATGCGTCCATAGCGGACGAAACAGCCGCGAGCCCGACAGCTAACCCCGTAGGCAAAACGTTTCGACAGTCGGGAGTTAAATTCATGATGAATCATCCAAGGGCAACCTATGCCGCGGTATGGCTTGCCGCTCTGGGTATTGGCGTTCCAGGTCTCGATGGGGGCTCCACGCCCTCAGAGCTTCCAACCTCACTTCCATTGAGGGTAAGTCCAGCCGTCGTTGAATTTGGCAAGTCCATAGACATTCGCGGCGCCTCGCGGCTTAAGGCAGGCACTCAGGTAAAGCTGTCATTTCAGCCCATCAGCGGCGGAGTAACTCCTATGAAGTCAACCCGTGCCTCGCGCACAGGGTCCTGGCACACGAAATACCGACCTGCAAGTCCCGGAATCATCACCGCGACGGTTCCCGGGCTCGGAGCGGGCATTGCATCCGGTGCATCACTCTCGAATGTTCGAATTAGATCCAATGTCGTGGTGACACCGCCGTCGGCTATTGGTCGGTTGCACTCGGTAACAGTGAAGGTCCAGATCCTGCCAAAGGCCCGGCAGACAGCCTGGCTTGAGCTCCAATCGGGACGCCATTGGAAAATTGTGTCGACCCGACAGTCCAATTCCAAGGGCCAGGTTGCCTTTAAGCTAAACGTGGCTCCCAAAGGTGCCCTTCGGGTAAGAAGTGCTGCTTCATCAGGGTTCGAAGGCGGGTCCAGAAGCTTCCGGGTCGCATCTCTGCGGCCTGCAGGTGCGTCGTGGTATGGACGCTACGGTGATCCCGTGGCCTGCGGTGGAGTCCTTCACGTGGGGACAATTGGAGTGGCCCACAAGACTCTTCCGTGCGGAACTCTTGTCACCATTCGCTATCGCGGCAGGACGATAGTTGCGCCCGTCATTGACCGCGGACCGTACATCGCGGGCAGGGAATTTGACCTGAGCGGTGCTCTCGCAAAGGCCCTGCACTTCGACGGTGTCGACACTATCTGGGTATCACCGTGAACTAGAAGCGTTTTGCTGCGCTTAAGCGCCGGAAATCGCCGTATCGTTGGGCTATGGAAGAAGATCCAGAGACTGCTGTTGAACCTGAAGAGGTTGAGTCATCTGGGGCTTCTGGGCCATTTGGTGATCTGGGCAGAACGATCGCTCATCTGGACCTTGACGCGTTCTTCGTCTCGGCTGAGTTGCTTCGGAGGCCCGAACTCAAAGGCTTGCCGGTCATCGTGAGCGGCTCCGGACCCAGAGCTGTTGTAACGACGGCAAGCTACGAGGCCAGGGAGTTCGGTGTCGGCTCGGCAATGCCAACGGCCAAAGCACTGCGGCTTTGCCCCGAGGCTGTTGTCATCCCTCCTGACAGTGGCGAATATCGGCGGCTCTCTGGGCTGGTGCTTGATTTGATCCGGCACCACGTACCTCTTGTCGAGCCCGCTGGATTGGATGAGGCATACGCGGACCTCAGCGGGATGGTCACGCCCAGCGCAGCCATGCGAAAGGTGGTCCAAGACATCCGTGTTGACACGGGGCTTCATGCCTCAGTGGGAATAGGACCGAACAAGCTTGTGGCCAAGGTGGCCTCGGATGCAGATAAACCGGATGGTTTTGTCGTGTTGACTCAGACGCAGGCGCGGCTCCGATTCGCCGATTCCCCGTGTCGCATCCTGCCCGGAGTTGGTCCCAAAACGCGCGAAAGGCTTGAGCGTCTAGAAATCTTCACTGTGGGCGAGCTGGCGGCAGCAGACGAGGTCGACCTTGTCCAGATCTTCGGACCGCGCCAGGGGCCTTGGCTGAAAGACCGGGGGCGCTTTATTGACAGTGCGGCAGTTACGCCCAACCGTGAAGCTGTGTCTGAGTCGCGTGAAACCACATTCGATGTTGATGTGGTCGACAGTGACGTCTTGAAGGCTCGGCTTGACCGTCTAGTTGACGAGCTATGCAAGGGCCTCAACAAGCACGGGCACAAAGGAAGAACTATCGGTGTGAAGGTGCGCTATTCCGACTTCGACACGCACACTAAGGCAAGGACCCTTGAAGAGTCGGTCTCCGATCCGGATCGGGTGGGAGCCGTGGCCCATGAGCTCTTCGATGCCCTCAACGCAGGCAAGCCAATCCGGCTGCTGGGGGTGAGGGTCGCCGGGTTCAATCCAGTCGAAGGCAAGTCGGAGGATCCCCAGTTGAGCCTCCCAATCCCATGACCGGCAGTCAAATTCCAATTGCTGGCGCAGAGCCCTTCACAGTAAGCGCCGATGACGGAGTGGTCCTGAGTGGGGAGGTAG
>JAPLCH010000009.1 GCA_026392325.1 Solirubrobacterales bacterium
GCTCATCTCGCTGGACGGAGCGGCCCACTTGCGACCAGAGCCGATTCAGTCAGAGTTGGGGCAGCAGCTGCTCGCTGCGATACCCGCCGCGGAACGCCTTACCAGCGCACACTGTGTTGACGCAGCCGGTCAAGTGAGTAGTGGAGGAGACGCGTTTTCGCTTGTTGCAGCGCAGATCCCAGGGTTGGGCTTCGCTTCAGGAGTCGCGTCCGCTGTCCCAATCGTCCCCCAGGTGGGCTACCGCCTGGTGGCTGGCAATCGAGGTTCATTCGGCCGCTTCATGACAACCGAACGCGTCGCAGCAGCGGATCTGGCAATTGCGGCTCGGAGGGAGCAGCCGTGACCCCCGAGGCTGTCACCGTTGCCGTGGACTGGTCCGGCCGCAAAACAGGAGCGGACAAGGTGATTGCCGTCGCGGAGGTGCGTGGTGGTCAGCTCACACGGGTTGTTGACGGACTCAGCCGAGAGCAGGTAATCACGGATCTGTTGTCTCTCAAGGAATCAGGCGTCGATCTTGTCGTGGGCTTTGACTTCTCCTTCTCCCTCCCCTCTTGGTTTGTCCACGAGCAAGGTCTCAGCTCAGCCCCTGAGCTATGGGATCTCGCATCACGGGACGGCGAGCGGTGGCTGGCTGATTGTGAGCCACCCTTCTGGGGACTGAAAGGAACCCGCAAGCCTGACCACGACGGACTTCGCGCTACGGAACATGAGGTGATCAGCAGATTGGGGATCAGGCCGGGAAGTGGTTTTCAGACCAGCGGAGCAGGTTCCGTTGGCGCGGGCACTCTGCGGGGAATGCCGTTCCTCACGGCGCTGCGCGATCAGGGGTTCTCAATTTGGCCATGGGACCAGGCTGCCTCTCCATTGGTGGTGGAGGTCTGGACGCGTATTGCGGTTGGCAAGACTGTGAAAAGCCGTCCCGATGCAAGGCTGGAGATGCTGAGCGCGTTTGGCTCCTCCATTCCCCATGGGCTTCGCGAAGAGGCTGGCCGCACAGAGGATCGTTTCGACGCTGTGGTCACAGCACTCTGGCTGGACAGCAGCCGACCCGAACTCCTTGGGCTGCCAGCCAGCAGGGATCCACTTGTGGTCAGCGAGGGATGGACATGGACAGGACACACCGAAGGCCTGCCCATGGATAACCTGACCCCATGAGCACATGGAACAAGGTCAAGGACCTGCCAATCGAAATCAGCGGCTACGGACTCGTTGCCCACTCTGAGGATGTTTCCTCAGACATGCACCGCCAGACCACTGTCATTCAATTGCATGGCGGAGGGCTTGTCGGTCGCGGCGAGGATGTCGTCTACGACGGAGTAGACCACGATGCTTTCCAGGCCGCAGGTGAAGTCCACGACCTAAGCGGGGCCGCCACACTCGGAGAGCTGAGTGAGCTCGTCGCCGCCTTGGACCTGTTCCCGACCAAAACCCCGGAGCGGGAAGTCTCCCGGCTCTATCGCCGCTGGTCGTTTGACTCTGCCGCACTCGACCTCGCACTGCGCCAGGCCGGCCGCAGCCTGCCTGACCTGCTCGGCCGCGAAGCCAGCGACCTGTCCTTCGTCGTGTCCCTGCGCCTTGGCGACCCGCCGTCGCTGGATGCACTCA
>JAPLCH010000252.1:0-4817 GCA_026392325.1 Solirubrobacterales bacterium
CAGTTGTGATCCCTGGAGTCAACGAGGGTTGGGAGTCCGACTCAAGCGCCGAGGGAACTCGACGCAGGGACCGACTCGCCTATCTCCTCGCAAAGATTGCCGACAGGACTGGGGCCGCAGTGATGGGAACAGTGGCCTCCCCCGTCAAGGCAGACACGGGCACATACTCAGCCGTGATCTCACAGCCAGTCGCTGCCGTCGCATAAACAAGCTTCTCCATTGCAAACCACAACCCTTGAGTGCCACGCCAACCGTGGCACTCAAGTTGTTTGCGAGGCGTCTTCTCCACTGATCGCGCGGGACTCGCGTGGGCGCAGGAGCACCGCAAGCTCAAACGCAGCACCGGCGCCGCGGAGCAATGCCAACCCGCCAGTGCGCAAGGCCACGTTCGCCCCGGAAAGGTCGCGGACCACAATTGCGAGGTCCGGCATGTGGCCGACCAGCACCACTGTCTGACCAGCCCTGCCAGCAAGCACGGAGAGGGCATCTTGCGCCCCGAATCCACCTGACAACGGAAGGTGTGTTTCAAACCCTGTTTCCAGCTCTGCAGTTGCGAGCATTGCCGTCTGCTGTGCCCGCACCCGGGGGCTTGCGAGCACGATGTCCGGCTTGACGCTGAGGGCGGCCAAGGCAGCACCAGCTGCGCGCGCCTCATCGCGTCCAAGCTCTGTCAATTCACGTTCGGCATCCGGACCCAGCCCAGGCTCCTCCGCGTCCCCATGTCGCAAAACCCAAAGCTTTGTGACGCTCATCCTTCCTCCCCGCTGAGGGTCAGGCTCAAGCGCCGCGGGCCACCGTTGTTGCGCAGCTCGCAAAGGTGAATTCCCTGCCATGTGCCAAGGACCGCCCTGCCCTCCGCGATCGGCACCGTGACCGATGCCCCAAGGAGTGCAGCCTTGGCATGGGCTGGCATGTCATCCGCCCCTTCAAGCGTGTGTGTCCAATAGTCAGCATCCTCCGGCGCTATTCGGTTGAGCCATGCCTCAAGGTCATCGCCGACATCTCGGCTGGCATTCTCATTGAGAGTCAACCCTGCACTCGTGTGAAGGATCTGGATGTGGAGAAGACCGACGGCCAGTGACTCGGCCTCTGGAACAGCCCCGAGGACCTCACGGGTGATCAGGTGCACACCGCGCGGAAGCGGTGGCAGCTCAACCGTTCTGGCCAGCCAGGTCAGCGTTCGCCCGGCAGCTTGGCCGGGTACATCGTGACCGGAACCGACTGGTCAAGCGCCGTGCGGATGATGCGATTCTGCTCCTCAGCGTGAGCAACGGGGTAGCCCTCACCGGAGCTGGCGCGCTCAGGCCGGCCAATGTAACCAAAGGCAATTTCGTCCGGAAGAATGTGAAGCAGGCGTGGTGACATGTGAGCGCGTGCGCCCATGTTGCGCGGCTCCTCCTGAACCCAGACGACTTCCCGAAGGTTCGGGTAGCGCGCTACAAGGCCGAGGATCGATTGCTGAGGGAATGGGTAGAGCAGCTCAACGCGGCCGATTGCCGTCTCAGTCGCTGACTCGCGAAGTGAGGAACCTGCCATGTCGTAGTAGACCTTGCCGGAGCAGAGGATCAAACGGGTGACGGCAGCCTCGTCCTTGATGAACGGATCTGCCAATACAGGCTGGAATGAGCCCTCAGAGAGCTCTGAAGGGTCGCTGACGGCCTGCGGGAGCCTGAGGAGACTCTTAGGTGTCATTACGATCAGTGGGCGCAGCTTGGCGATCTTCGCCTGACGCCGAAGCAGGTGGAACCACTGTGCAGGAGTGGTCGGGTTCGTGATCCGCATGTTGCCCTCGGCTGCAAGCTGAAGGAACCGTTCAAGCCTTGCCGATGAGTGTTCCGGACCGGAGCCCTCATAGCCGTGGGGAAGCATGAGCGTGAGGCGCGTGGTCTGCCCCCACTTGGTCATGCCACTGGCAATGAACTGGTCAATGATCACTTGGGCGCCGTTGGCGAAGTCGCCAAACTGGGCCTCCCAGAGCACGAGTGCCTGTGGGGCCTCCTGCGAATAGCCGTATTCAAACCCAAGTGCCGCAGTCTCAGACAAAGGTGAGTTGTGCACTTCAATGGGAGCCTGAGCTCCGGGAAGGTGTGCGATTGGCGTGTACTTCCTGCCGTCTTCAGCGTCGTGCAGGACCATGTGGCGGTGGCTGAATGTCCCTCGCTCTGCGTCCTGTCCGGTGAGGCGAATCGGAGTTCCTTCAGTCAGCAGCGTGGCGAACGCAAGGGCCTCTCCGGTTGCCCAGGAGATTGCCCCACCAGGCTGGATTTCCGCAGCACGCTTTTCAAGCTGCTTGGCAAGCTTCTTGTTGACAGTGAAGCCATCCGGAACCGTGTTGAGCTGGGCTGCCAGTTTCTGCAAAGTCTTGGCCGGGACTGCCGTCTCGATCTCTGGGCTCTGAGTTCTGTCCAGCTGGTACTCGCCAGTCTGCTGCTCCTGGGTGGTGTGGTTCTCCAGCGCAGTTTTGAGTTCCTGATGCTCAGTGCTGAGCTTCTGCCAGATCGCTTCCTTCTGCGTGTCAGCGTCAGCCTGTGAGATGACAGCCCGCTCAACCAGCTCGACCGCGTAGATCTCCCGAACTGGCTTGTGATCCTTGATTCGCGCGTACAGCTCTGGCTGCGTATAAAGCGGTTCGTCGGCCTCGTTGTGTCCGAAGCGGCGGTAGCCGATCAGGTCAATTACGACGTCGTGACGGAACTTCTGGCGGAAGGCAAATGCAAGCCGGACCGCATGGATGCAGGCTTCAACATCATCAGCGTTCACATGGATGACGGGAACATCAAAGCCCTTGGCAATGTCAGAGGCCCAGCGCGTTGAACGGGAATCAACCGGATCCGTGGTGAAGCCAATCTGGTTGTTCTGGATCAGGTGTACGGTGCCGCCGACCGTGTAGCCCTCAAGCAGCTGGAGGTTGAGGGTTTCAGCGACCACTCCCTGTCCGGGGAGTGCTGCGTCGCCGTGAATGGCCACTGGCATCGCACGGTTCAGATCTCTGTCGGGCAGTGGTCCGTCGTGGTGCGTCTGGGCTGCACGGGCAGCACCTTCAACAACCGGAGTCACAAACTCAAGGTGGCTTGGGTTCGACTCCAGCCGGACGATCACCGAACGGCCGTCCGGAAGTGGGCGACGGCCACGTGAACCATGGTGGTACTTCACATCGCCAGTCCCGCCCTGCGGAATCGTGGTGATCGCTTCAAGTGTTGAAACACCCTCAAACTCGGCGAAGATCGACTCATACGAACGGCCAAGGTTGTGCGCGAGGACGTTCAAGCGGCCACGGTGAGCCATCCCGATAACAACCTCGTGTGCTCCTTCGCCGGCTCCAAGCTGCACCAGCTCGTCAAGCATCGGCACGGTCATGTCAAGACCCTCGATTGAGAACTGCTTCTGCCCAAGGTAAGCCTTATGCATGAAGCGCTCAAGCGCGTCAACCTCGGTCAGGCGTTTGAGAAGCGCGACGGATTCCTCATTGGTCAGCGGCTCGCGGAACGTGCCGGACTCAACCTGTTCACGCCACCACATCCGTTGTTCGTGGCTTGCGAGGTGTTCGCTCTCGTAACCGGTCGTTCCGCAGTAGACGGCGCGGAGGTGCGGCAATGCCTCGGCGAGCGTCTCACCCGGAACTGACATGCGGAGAATCTTCGCGGGGATCTGACCCATCAGATCATCGGTCAAGGAAAGTGGTCCTGGGTCAAGCGCAGGATCGCCCGGTGCGGCGGTTCCCAGCGGATCAAGGTGGGCTGCCAAGTGGCCGTGGGTCCTGTGTGCCTTGACGAGTGAAGTTGCTGCCTGAACTGCCTGAAGCATGTCCTCGCTTGGCATTGCTTCAGCAGCGGCGGGTGCGGCTGCGGCTGATGGAAGTGATGGGGACTGCTTTGGCGGAAGTGCTGGCAGCGCTACGCCAAGGTCGCCGAAGAGGCGCTCGTAAAAGCTGTCCTCGCCTTGAAGCATTGCGTCAACGCGACCGAGGAATCGGCCTGACTCAGCCCCTTGAATGATCCGGTGGTCGTAGGTGGAAGTGAGTGTCATTGACTTCTCAGCACCAAGTGCAGCTGCCGCCTCTGCCATGCCTGCCGGGTAGCCAATTCCGCCCGCGGCGATGATCGTTCCCTGGCCTTCCATCAGGCGTGGAACGGACGCGCTTGTTCCGAGTCCACCTGGGTTGGTGAGGCTCACGTTGCCGCCGGTCAAGTCGTCGGCGGTCAGCTTGTTCTCACGTGCCTTGTCAACGAGTGCGTCGTAGGCGGCAAGGAATCCGGCGAAGTCAAGTCGCCCAGCGTTCTTGATGACGGGAACCATGAGCGTCCGTGAGCCGTCCTTCTTCTGAACGTCAACGGCGAGACCCAGGTTGCAGGCTCCATCGTCAATCCGCGTCGGCTTGCCGTCGCGTTCCTCAAAGTGGTTGGCCATGACTGGCATGTCCTCAGTTGAGGCGATCGCGATTGCCCAAGCGATGATGTGGGTGAAGGAAACGCGCTGGCCGGCTTCTTTGAGCTGCTTGCGACGGGCTTCAAGTGTTCCAACTGCAAGGTGTCGGAATGAGGTCGCAGTCGGAACCGAGCGACTGTCGTCCATGTACTTGGCGAGCATTGCTGCACCACCCTTGAGGACTGTGGCTGAAGCTGCGCCTGCAGCCGGAGCAGGTGAGCCGCTTCCGTCTGCTGCGGCAAGAACGTCGTCCTTGACAATCCGTCCCTCGCGACCACTGCCTGCGACTGAACCAACATCAACTCCAAGGTGTGCGGCTGCTCGTGCGGCAACTGGGGAGATGATCGTTCCTTCGGGAACACCAGCACCGTTGCCGTTTGCTGCTGGGGCCG
>JAPLCH010000252.1:4835-8203 GCA_026392325.1 Solirubrobacterales bacterium
GCCATTTGTGTCAGCTGCCGGGGCTTCGGGCGCTGCTGGTGGAGCACCACCTTCGCCAAGCGTTATCTGTGCAATGACCTGGCCTACCTTGACCGTTTCGCCTTCCTCGGCGAGGATCTTGGATACGACTCCAGAGGCGGGTGAAGGTACTTCAGCGTCCACCTTGTCGGTGGAAATTTCGACGATTGTGTCGTCGGCGTTGATTGCGTCTCCCTCGGAGCGGTGCCACTCGAGGATTGTTCCCTCGGTCACCGACTCACCCATCTCGGGCATGACGACCTCGATTATCGTCTCAACAGACATCGAAGCTGAACACTAGCGCTCCATCGGACGCTGGTTGTGAACGGAATAAGACTCGGCTTTTTCGCGCTTGCGTGAACGCCCTTCGAGGACGAATCCAATGGTGCCTGCAAATGGCCCAAGGCCCCCAATTACAGCGACGAGAACAGCCAGTCGAAACGAGACGATTGCCTTGCGCGCTGCAGCGATGACGAGCAGGGTCATGCCGATCCAGATCAGCCCGTGGGCCCAGCCAAGTCCGGCTCGCAGCTTGGGGGGTCCGTCAATCAGCCAGATGGTCAGCAGGCCCAGGTACACCGCGGAGTGAACGAAGGAGAGTCCTTTGAGACCGTTGAATGCTCGGTCGCTGGTCTCTTCAGTCATTGCGAGAGGAGCATTGCGGCCATGCCGCGAAGTGGTGCGTCTGCCTCTATAGGCCAGTCAGCCGGATCGGCTGGCCACCATGCGAATTCGTCGTGCTCATCATCTGACTGAACTTCCGCACCTTCGGGAAGCGTTGCAAGGCCGACAAGCAGAGCCATGCCAGATGGGACGCGGACCAGTGCGTTGATGGTCAGGTGCTCTGGAGCGGTTGACCATTCCTCCTCAAGTTCACGCGTCATTGCCTCAACTGGGTTCTCATCAACCTCAACCGCGCCGCCTGCGCCGAGTGCCCATCGCCCTGGCCAGCTTGCAAGCCATTGAGCCCTGCGTCCGGCAAGCCATTGTCCATCTGCTGCTCGGACAACGCAGAGGATGCTCAGAGAGGAGTGCTCCGGACCGTCAAGGAGGCGTAGTGCCCAGCGGGCCGGCTGAAGGCTCATGGACAGGCCGTCGGCGTCATGTGACCAGTCCACAAGCCGTGCGGAAAGTCCGTCATGGCTTGGCGAGCTGCGGTCCTTGAGGGCCTGCAGTTCCACGTCGGCTGCAGCTGTCAGTTCAGCTGTGGGTTCGAAGTGAGCATCCGTCCAGCTGGCCGTTACGGCCTCTGGCCGCCATGGTCCTATGGCGAGTAGTTCAGGTCCCGGTGAGTGCATTCCACCACTGAGATTACGCACCCTTATGCTCAAGCGCAGATGACGGCGCCGAGAGTCCGAAAGCATTGGGGTTGGGGGTTCGAAGATGAGGACCTTCCGCGGGCGGAGATTGAACAGGCGGCAGCTGGTTTCTCCGCTCACATCGGCTTTGGCACGACTGACATTGAGGACCCAATGCCACTTGCTGACATTGACCTGCGCGAGCCGCGCGTCAAGGCTCCCGAGCACCTCGCCCACCTTGCTGACGTGTCACCCCATGCCCGCGTGTTCCATTCGCATGGGGCTGCCTACAGGGATGTGGTTCGCGCCTTCCGCGGGGAGATCACAAACCCGACTGATGTTGTCCTGCGGCCACAGTCCGAAGCTGACATTGCCTCGATTTTTGAGTGGTGTGCAGCAGAGGGAGTCGCAGCGATTCCCTTCGGCGGCGGCACGAGCGTTGTTGGTGGAGTGGAACCGAATGTGGGAACTCGCTTTGCCGGCGTTGCCACGCTTGACCTCAGCGCGTTTGATCAGCTTGAGGAAGTGGACCTGATCTCCGGAGCTGCACGAATTGGCGGCGGTGCGACTGGGCCACAGCTTGAACAGGCATTAGGTGCCCACGGGCTGACCCTGCGTTGCTACCCGCAGTCCTTCCAGTTTTCAACGCTTGGCGGCTGGGTTGTTACCCGCGCTGGCGGCCACTTTGCGACAGCGGAAACTCACATTGATGACCTCTTGGAATCCGCCCGGGCTGTCACGCCTGTCGGCGTCTGGGATTCCCGCCGTCTGCCTGGCAGTGGCGCAGGTCCAAGCCCAGACCGAATGCTGCTCGGCAGCGAGGGCACGCTTGGCGTGGTCACTTCTGCGTGGGTTCGGGTCCGACCAAAGCCAGGCTCGCGGGCACAGACGAGTGTTCTGTTTCCGTCCTTCCGGATTGCCGCAGAGGCCGTGCGTGAGATTGTCCAAGCCCGACTGCGCCCAGCCAACCTTCGGCTGCTTGACCCATCAGAGGCAGCGTTGACCGGAGCCGGTGATGGTGAGTCAGCAATCCTCGTTATCGGTTTTGAAGCCGAGTCTCGTGATGTCAGTGGCGAGCTTGACCAGGCACTTGCCATCTGCGCTGCTCACGGCGGCAAGTGGGAGAAGGTCAGCTCCGGTGGGCGTGAAGGCGCGTCGGGCGTTTGGCGTGATGCGTTCCTCCGCGCCCCGTATCTGCGCGACACGTTCGTCCGCATGGGCGTCCTCTCAGAAACATTTGAGACTGCGGTCACTTGGGACAAGTTCCCTGACCTGCTGGATTCGGTCACTGACGCTGTTGAGACCGCCTTGAAGGATGTCTGTGGTGGAGGGCGCGTCAGCTGCCGCTTCACGCATGTTTATCCGGACGGCCCAGCCCCTTACTTCACAGTCCTTGCCCCAGCTGAGCGCGGCTCAGAGGTTGCGCAATGGGATGCGGTCAAGAAGGCTGCGGGCGACGCGTTGATCGCAGCTGGAGGAACGATCACTCACCATCACGCAGTCGGCCGCGACCATCGCCCTTGGTACGACCAGCAGCGGCCAGACGTTTTCGCTTCGGCCTTCGCAGCTGCCAAGTCAGCCGTGGACCCAGCCGGGATTCTCAACCCGGGAGTGTTGCTCGGGCCTTAGTTCTGGTCATCAGAGACCATCGCCATTTGTCGAATCCCAGATTCTTTGCTCCGCCCGATAGGCCTCCCACGCACTGCTGTCCTTAGACATTTCAGCGAAACCCTGGGCCATGCTGACCAGAAGGGCTCGCTCCAATTCTTCCCTGACCAACTCCGTCACAAGGTCTGAGGTTGACATGCCCCGTTCGGTGCTCATCCTCACGAGGGCCTCTCCTGTCTTGGCACTGATGGTCAGCGTTGTTTCTCTTTTCGACATGTTGCTTTCAGAGTAACCCTCTATTTGTGACGAATCACCGGCTATCTGTGTCAATTGGGACGCAAAACTGCGACACTCGAACCATGGGACTTGAAGATGAAATGCGCGCGTTCGTGAAGGCCGGCCTGGCCCACCACGATTCGACGTGTCCAATGCCAGCCAAGGCAA
>JAPLCH010000194.1 GCA_026392325.1 Solirubrobacterales bacterium
CGGGACACCCTTGACCGGACTTGGGTCAAGCTCGACAACGTATGGAACGTTGGTGTTCCAGTTGCCTAGGGCGCCGAGCGCGTCAGTCGCACCTGCCACGACACCGGCCGTGTAACCGGACGCGTAACCGGCCTTCTGACCGGCGGCCTGCCCTGCTGCTTCGCCGGCACGCTTGCCGATCACGAGGCCCTGTGCCTTGCCAATCCGCTGACCTTGGGCGTTGCCTGAAGCCTGACCAGCGGCCTGCCCTGCGGCATTGCCGCTCTGCTGGCCCGAGGCGTAACCCGTGTCGTAGATCGCCTGGTACTTGGCCTTGCCCTTGTCGTACTGAGCGCCCTTAACTGACTCGCCGAGGAAGAACCCGCCGACTCCAACGAGCAATGCGATTACTCCGGCTATTGCCCAAAACTTCCCGCCTGGCTTTCCTGATGATGCTGTTCCCGGGGTGTCCGGGGTTGGTGTGTCTGAACCTGTACTCAAGGTGTTTCCTCCTAAAAGAGACGCTCAAGAAATGTGAGCGAGTTGACTGATCTGAATGAGGATTGCGCCGAAAACACTCCAAGTCCTGCCCATGCAATGTTCGGTCTCAATCCATCAACGGCTACTCAATCCGCGCTCCGCGCCAAGTGCCGCATCGCCCTGGCTCAGTTGTTTTTGCCTCTTAGAAGGTCCCGAATCTCAGTCAGCAGCTCCAAATCAGTCGGCCCTGGTTCCTCAACTTCCCCAGCGATGTGCCGCAGGCGGTCCATCGGCTTGACAACGAAGAAGAAGACGGCAGCCATGATTGTCATAAACCCAATGAAGGCATCAATGAAGCTGCCGTAACGAAATACCGCGCTTCCGAGCTTGAAGGTCATTTGGGCAAAGTCAGGCTGGCCAAGGATCGCTCCAATCAGCGGGCTGAGCAGGTCACTCACAAGGCTCTTCACCAACGCCGCAGCTGCGGCACCGACAACAACGGCGACCGCGAGGTCAACAACATTGCCACGCAACAGGAAGGACCGGAATTCACCGAGGATCCCCGCCTTGGGTTTTGTTTGCTCAGCTGCCGGCATCTAAGTGGAACGTAGGACCGGAGGCGGCGGATTTTGAGTTCATCCCATGACACAGTGTCGGGCTGCCGAGTCCGGTTCGCGTTTGGAGCCCTCGGAGAGTAGGGTTCCGCAAGTTCACCTTGGGAGGGGAAACTAAATGACACGAAGCACGATCAGTTCCCGTCAACTATTGACGGGCGCAGCAGCAGCATTGCTCACTACGGCAACATTCATGGCGCTTACGCCAGGTCACTCAACCGCAGCTGGCACGACGACAGTCACGGTCACCACCTCTGGCGCGGGACAGAAGGTGATCGCGACGAAGAAGGTCCTTCCGATCACTGTCAGCGCCACCGGTGTCTCCTCTGTGTCGGTTTCCGCTTCGCTTGTTCGTGCTGGAGTCACAAAGGCCCTCACATCAAGCTCCACAAGCGTCAGTATCAGCGGCGGCAAGGGCTCTGCAAAGCTCAAGCTCAGCTCAACCGGTCGTGCAGCCGTTGCCAAGTGCGGAGCAGCAAACATTGTGGTCACAGCAGGGTCGGTCACCACGACTGAGCCTCTTTACATTGACTCAACAACCTGCGTGAAGCTTGCGCCGGCAGTTGACACTGCAACCGCTTCTCGATGTGACATCACTGACGCATCCGAATGCCTCTACCCATTCCCAAATGACTTCTTCACCACAGCCGACACAACAAAGGCGACCGGCAAGCGACTCAACTACAAGCTCCTCTCGATGCCAATCACGGTGCCGACATTGTTCGCCGGTCGCAAGTACTTCAATCCGGACGAGCTGAACAAGTTCGACGGCTTCAGCCCCGGCTCAATGCTCATCACACACGTCGCAGGGCTCTCTTCCAACGCAGCCATCGCTGCCAGCGGAATGCCAACAGTGAACAACATTGGCAAGTACTCAGACGCAAACCAGGCAGCGGTCCTCATTGACGCGGCAACCGGAGTACGTCAACCCCTCTGGGCAGAGGACGGACAGGGCTACACCGACGCGACAATCGACAAGGTTGCCACCACTCCGGCAGACAGCGCGAACCTGATCATCCACCCAGCGAAGAACCTGCTGGACGGCCACCGCTACATTGTCGCGCTGCGCAACCTCAAGACCGCATCCGGAACAGCAATTCCAGCCAGCGACGGGTTCCGCCTCTATCGCGACCGCCTTGTAACCAAGAGCAGCGTTGTCGAGTCACGTCGAACCCACCTTGAAGACCTCTTCACAGCCCTCAAGGCCGCTGGCATCACGCGGTCAAGCCTGAACCTCACATGGGACTTCACCGTTGCAAGCACGCGCAGCCTTTCTGAGCGTGCACTGAAGATCAGGAATGACGCCTTCGCGAAGCTGGGCGACACGACGATGGCAGACAATGTGATCCAGGGCAGCTCACCGGTCTGGCACATCACCACCGTGACCGACAGTCCGAGCGACGCGGATTCCATCCGAACGATTGACGGAACAATTGAGGTGCCGTGCTACCTGACCTCAGCCAACTGCGCGACGGGCGGCAAGTTCAACTACGGCTCCGACGGACTGCCTGCGCAGCCCACTGGCAGCAAGCAGCTCGCCAAGTTCCGTTGCACCATCCCGCAGAGTTCAACCGACGGCGGCGGGCCAATGTACATGACCCTCTACGGCCACGGACTGTTTGGCTCAATCAACGAGGTTGGGTCCCGCAATGTTCGTCAGTTCGGAAATGAAAACCGAATGGTCGTTTGCGGCAGCAACTGGAGCGGCATGGCGAGTGACGGCGACTTCGGCCCTGAAGACGACACGATCACTGCAAGCAGCGTCCTTGGCGACCTGTCCAACATGGCCAAAATCTCTGACCGACTTCAGCAGGGGTATCTGAACTTCATGTATCTCGGCCGGGCTCTCGCGCATTCGAGCGGCCTTACCACCGACGCTGCCTTTTCCGTCACCAACAATGGACACAGCGCCTCGTACAACACTGGGTACATCACCTACTACGGCAACAGCCAGGGCGGAATTGCCGGAGGTGGGCTGACCGCACTGTCACCTGACATCACCCGTTCCGTGCTCTACGTGGGAGCGATGAACTACTCAATGCTGCTTCCACGTTCCACGGACTTCGATGATTTCAAGCCGTACTTCTATCCCATCTACACCAAGCTCAACCAGCGCCCTCTGCTGTTTGGCCTGATGCAGATCTCATGGGATCGAGGCGAGCCGGACGGATACGCGAACCACATCACCAGCGACCCGCTGCCGAACACTCCTCTCAAGCATGTGACGATGGAGATGAGCTTCGGTGACCACCAGGTCTCGAACGTCGCGACGCTTGTTGAAGCACGAACTCTGGGGCTCAAGGTCCGCCAGCCATACCTCGATTCGGGCCGTGACACGACCGGCGCAGCAAACCCATGGGGCCTCACAACCCTCGGGGCAATGCCGCTGAGTGACAACGGCTTGGTTGTCTGGGACATTGGTCCCATGCGCTACCCAGCAGACCCGGCACCTTGCCGCGTTCGGACTGAGCAGACGTTCTGCGGAACTCCTGCTCCGCCAACGGACAACGAGCCAAACCGCGTTGGTGGGGATCCGCATGACCACAACATCCGCACGATGGCGACACTCCGTCATCAGATCGCCGAATACATAAAGCCAAATGGCCATCTGATCAACGTCTGCGGCCTGCTGCCTTGCTACGGCGGCGCCTTCACCGGCACGCCGTAGCTGTTCGGTTGCGCCGGGCCTTCAGCCCGGCCTCCTGCTCCAACTGAATCCTTCGAGGCCTAGGCCTTGAGGGATTCGGAGAAGAGCGTCCGCGCCCAGATCGCATGCACCGTGTTGAGGACCACCTCGAGGTCCTCCTGAGGATGACGGCCAAGTGCGCGGAGCAGGTACCGCTCATTCATCGCATTCAGCGCTTCAGCCATGGCCTGCGGGTCAGGAACGTCAACAATCCCAGCCTCCACGAGGCCACGAATGGCATTCCCCGCCTCTGCCGAGAAGTGCAGCAGGAAGCCCTCGTACGCAACCTCAAGTTCGGCGTTCTCAACTGCGGCGTCGGCTACGCCCTTGAGCAGCGGGCCATGTTCTGCGAAGAAACCAACGACCTGGGCCAGTGAGTCCCTCACCAGATCCGAATTGGGTGCATCCAAACCACTCTTGGACGCAAGTCCATTCTCGGCGAAGTCGCTTGAAAGCGTAAGTACATCCTCTGCCAAATTCGTCACGAGCTCAATCACAACCGCCGAAAGGCTGTCGAAGTGGCGATAGAAGATCGTGCGGGACAGGTTGGCTTTCTCCATGACCGACTCAACTGAGAGTTCACGGAAAGGCTGGTTCCGGAGCAGTTCGCTCGTGGCGCCAATAATGGCCTGGCGGGACTCCGCCGCAGTCTGCCTTTGACGTCCTTCTGGAGTCGCTGCCATGGACCGATCTTACAGCAGCCTCAGAAATACACCGCAGTCTGTTGACACCGCGTCGCAAGGCGAGGTATCTTTGTGTGCATGACCACACACTCCTCAGCACGGATGCGCCGTCGCACGGCCAGCATCATCTCAACCGCAGTTGCCTGCACCGCCCTCGCTGGAATTGCAGCTATTCCGACTCCAGCAGTCGCCGCAGCCAAACCAAACATCATTGTGGTCACCGTTGATGACCAGAGGCAAGACGACCTCTCAATCATGACCAAGGTCAAGTCACAACTTCAGAACACGGGGGTCACATTCCAGAACTCCCTTGCTTCCTACTCACTTTGCTGCCCATCGCGAACCACGTTCATGACAGGTCAGTACATGCACAACCACGGTGTGACCTGGAACTTCTGGCCGAGCGGTGGCTACTTCAAGTTCAAGCACTCAACAAACGACGGCGGTTGGGGCAACATCCTTCCAAAGTGGCTCCAGAACGCCGGTTACCACACGGGCCTGATCGGCAAGTACCTCAACCAGACAGGTGAGGAAGACCCAACCACACGGGTTACGCGGACTGCCACGGGAACCACAGGCACTTCAACGATCACTCTTGCGGGAGCCTCAACGGGCCTCGCGGTTGGCGACAATGTCGCCTCGGCGCTTTCGACGGTCCCTGCAACCGGAGCCAAGGGCGACACTTGGGTCGCAGTTCCTGGCAGCACGGCCGGAATCCACATTGGTGACTATGCGGTAGGCAAGGGTTTCGCTGGTGGTCCAACTGTGACCAGCATCGTCTCGGGAACTGTGAACCTCAGTGCCCCGCTGAACGAGAACACTGACAGCCTGACCACGACACCTCCAGGCGTTGAAACAGGATCAAAGATCACGAAGATCGCTGGCTCGACGCTGACTATCACGAAGCCGCTCAACGCATCCATCAGCGGCTCCAACAACATCGTGACCGGAAGGGCAAACGCGAAGGAGATCCCACCCGGTTGGAACGATTGGATGGGTGGCATTGACCCAACCACATACGCTTTCTACGGCTACACCCTGAACGTCAACGGCACTCTTAAGACATACGGAACCTGCCGCCATCAGTACAAGACAATTGACGCGGCTGGCAACAACATCACGCCACCGCTCAAGGACGCGTACACCACGGACAAACTTGAAGGCTGCCACGAGGAGAACGCTCAGTCCGACGTCTACCTTCAGAACAAGAGCGCAACGTCTGACGCCAACTACCAGACGGATGTTGAGACGACCTACGCAGAGAAGTACATCAAGAACAATGGTGCAAAGTCGAAGCCTTACTTCCTTTGGCTCACTCCCACGGCGCCTCACACCACCACAACCACGGGCGCAAACGAAGGCTCCCCCGCAGTCCCGCCGTACCGCTACCGCAACACCTTCGCCACGAAGGCACTTCCAAATTGGCCATCTCTTGATGAGAACGACATCTCTGACAAGCCATGCATCCAAAGCTTCTTCTGTTGGTTCGGTCGCCTCGGGCCAAGCGGCATCCAGCTCGCAACGAACCACTACCGCGGTCGCCAAGGTGCCATCAAGGGCCTCGACGACATGGTTGGCCGGATCGTTGCCGCTGTCAAGAAGACGGGCAAGGCCAAGAACACGATCATCGTTTACACATCCGACAACGGCTGGCTCCTTGGTGAGCACAACATTGTCGCCCAGAAGCAGTTCGGATTCGATGAGTCGATCAAGGTCCCGCTTGTAATCAGCGGACCTGGATTCACCGGCGGCAAGACCGCAGTGCCAATGGTTGTCAACACCGACCTCGCCCCAACCCTTCTGAGGGCAGCAGGGGCAACCCCTGGGCGTGCCATGGACGGCGTTCCACTTCAGGACATCCTGGCCAACCCAACCGCTTGGCTTTCCAGAACTGTTGTGATCGAAACAGGAGAGAACCCCCGCGCACCGTCATACGCCGGAATTCACAACTCGCACTGGCACTTGGAGATCCTCCATGGCGGCGGACTTCCCGACCGTTACGAGCTCTACGACCTGTCCAAGGATCCGTTCGAGATGAACGCGGTAAGCAATGACCCCGCCTACGCTGATGTTCTGGCACAGCTGGTGGCACAGGACCAGCGCTTGGCGACCTGCAAGGGAACCGCCTGCCGTGACACAAGTGCAATCCCTGCAAGCCCAGCCCACAGCACCCTCGACGATGTGAGCATGACGACAGGGCTTCACACCGGGCGTTAGCCCGAAGGACAATTGGTGACCACCCGAGGGTGGTCAGGTCAACGGCCCACCTTCTCAATTGTGAAGGTGGGCCGTTTTCGTTCTGGACACCCAGCTATCAAATGACCGAAACTAAATTCCTGTGCGGCTTTGCTCACCGCTCCGGAACTGTCGTGGGGGTTGCCAGCGGAACCCTTGTCGCCATGTATGTGATTGACCTCGTCGGAAAGATCTCGCCCGACCTCAAGCCATTTCGAGTGGTCTCAGCATTCCGCTATTACGGCTCAGCAATACAGAACGGACTTGACTGGGCTCATGTCGCAACCCTCACGGCCACAGCCCTCGCGCTGACCATCGCCGGGACGGAAATGTTCCAGCGGCGCGACATCCTCTAGGGGAAGAGAGACTCAGCCGACCCGGACGGATCTGGTTGTGACTGTCTTTGGCGCCCCATCAAGAGAAGTCGCCTTGACCGTGCACTTCACTCGTGCTCCACGATCAGATCGCGTGAGCCTGTAGGTCGAGCGTGAAGCCCTGCGGATTGCTCTGC
>JAPLCH010000138.1 GCA_026392325.1 Solirubrobacterales bacterium
CTTCCCTGCCGTGTCAGAGGGCAACGAGGTTGTCGTGCTCGATCCGAATGATCACAGCAAGGAACTTGAGCGCCTGGTGTTCCCACGCCAGCCCAAGCACGACCGGATTTGCCTTGCGGACTTCTTCCGCCCAGCCGACTCCGGTGAGGTTGACGTTGTTGCCCTTCAGGCAGTGACCGTCGGCGATGCTGCCACAGAGCTTTTGAGTCAGCTGGAGCAGGAAGGCGAGTTCGCCGAACAACTCTTCACTCACGGACTTGGAGTTCAGTCCGCTGAAGGAACCGCAGAATGGCTCCATCAGGATGTGCGCGCAAACCTTGGAATTGGCGAGGGCCAGGGACGCCGCTACTCATGGGGTTACCCAGCCTGCCCAGACCAGTCTGAGCACGAGAAGGTATTCCGTCTCCTGGGAGCCGAAACGATCGGCCTTTCCTTGAGCGACGCTTACGCCGTTTCACCAGAGCAGGCAACTGTTGCGATCGTCACCCACCACCCGCAGGCCGTGTACTTCGGCATGAAGAGTGGCTTTGTTCCCAAGGAGCCAGTCTCCGATGAGGTAATCGCTCTTGGCGAACGTGGCGGCGCACTTCCGGATCTTGATCCGGACGCTGCAACTGACTGAGCGGCCTGATCCAGCGACCTTTGGTCAGCTGTCTAGGCGGGTTGCTGCCTTGGGATCTCGCAGCGGAATCTCGATTGGCCGGCTGTGCATTGCCCGAAGCCTGACCTCACGCCAGGTCAGGCCTTCACCGAGGAGGGCTGGGACGCCCATCAGGAATGCGGTGACAAGCTCAACCACTTGCAGGACGATTCCGTATCCGAGTGCGTCAGCAGATGAGATGCCATACCCGCCGTGCAGAACGGCCACACAGGCTGCTTGGAAGACGCCAAGGTTGGCTGGAGTGGCTGGAATCGCAGCTGTCACGTTGACAGCGAATAGCACCGCGGCCGCGCCTCCAAGTCCTGCACTTCCAAGCCCCATCGCCTCAAGCAGCACGTAACACGAGAGCCACTGAAGTACCCATGCGGAAAGCTGCATGACTGTCGCAATGGTCCCAAGTTTCGGGTTCTTGAAGACGCTCAGTCCGCGACGGACTTCTGCCATCAGGAACCGGGCTTTCTCCGATAGTGCGCTGAGCTTCTGTGACCGGGCGTTTCTCCCACCGGCTAGAACAACAGGCGCAACAAGGATGCAGGCCACGACTATGAGTGGCAAGACTGAAATGGCGACGAGAGCGTCTGCGTGCCCATGGAACAGTGGGACGGACTCGAACATGACCACTCCCAGTCCAACAAGGGCTACTAGGTTGAGGATCGTCTGGGAAACAATCGTTCCCAGGACAGCTGGGAATGTGACCCGTGGATCACCAGCGCGGCGTGAGACGATCATTGCCCTTGCAGGTTCACCAAGTCGCGCTGGAAGGGTGGCCGACATGAGCACCCCAATGAAGGTTCCTCGCATGGCATCCACGAGCTTCAATGGTGAGCCCGGAAGGGCTGCCTTGAGAGTGGCGTCCCAGGCAACCGCCCGGAACACCATTGACAGGCACATGATTCCCAGGCCCAAGAGGACAAGCGATGGCTTTGAGCCAATCAGGGCTGAGGCAACTCGGTCCAGTCCAATGCGGTTGAGCGCAAACGCGGAGGCTGCAAACGCTGCGGCAGCGGCAACCCCGATCAGACCGCGTCGGACTCGAGCCCTGACTCTCAGCTTCTTGCGTTC
>JAPLCH010000068.1 GCA_026392325.1 Solirubrobacterales bacterium
AGTCAATGCCGAAGTTAAGTCCCTTGCCTCCGATGGCAAGTGCGCCAACCATGAGGATCAGCCCCGAGAATGAGAAGAACCAGCGACTTGCTCCCATGAAGTCGTACTTCCAAGTCCGCTCCTTCTTCCCGGCACCAAGCGCCGAGGGGCTGCTGATCAGGCTTCCGGAGGTCATGATTCCCAGTGCTGCCTGTGTCGCCACTACCGCGGTGAGAAGTGAAACCATGGTGCCGACACCCAGCGTGAATGCAAAGCCCTTTACCCCGGCAGTTGCCAGAACGAACAGGATGAACGCAGTCATCAGCGTGACGACGTTTGCGTCGATGATCGAGGACAGGCCCTTCTTGTAGCCCTGCGTTATGCCCGCGGCAATGGTCCGGCCGGACCGAATTTCTTCCTTGACGCGTTCGAAAATCACGATGTTCGCGTCGGCGGCCACCCCGATCGTGAGGATCAGACCTGCAATTCCGGGCAGAGTCATGGTGATTGGAATCAACTTGACGAGCGCGAAGAGGTAGATCACGTAGATGATCAGTGCGACGCAGGCGACAACGCCAAGTACTCGGTAGAAGAAGAGCAGGAACAACATCACAATTCCGAAGCCAACGAGACCGGCTGTCAGTCCCTGCTTGAGAGCCTGTTTACCGAGCGTGGCTGAAACCTGGGAACGCGAGATGAGCTTCAAGCCAATTGGCAATGCGCCTTGTTCAAGGAGCTTGGCCAAGTCCTGAGCGCTTTGAATCGTGAAGCCACCGGTGATGATCGCTCCGTTGCGCCCGTCAATCCCGTCAGGAAGGTTTCCATAGTCAATTGAGGCGACTGAGATGAGGTCCTGATCCAATGACACCGCGAAATGTTGGGTTGGTCGCGTTGGCTGGTACAGGGCGGCAATTTCCTGTCCACGCTGGGCGATCTTGCGTGTTGTTTCGTGGAAAGCGTTGGCTCCCTTGTCAGTGAACTTGAACTCAACATCTGGAGTACCGCCAGAGTTCGTGTCAAGTCCCTGCTTGGGGTCGCGAATGTCCTTGCCAAGCAGAGCTACGTCGTCACGAAGGGTGTACCACTTCGCATCCGTGGCCTTCTTGGGTTGCTTGTCGCTCTTGTAGACCGCACGAAGCACGACTGTTCCCTGCGGGACCGTCAGAGTCTTGGAGCCGGCTGGCGCCTTCTTGTCCGGGATCTCAGCGAGTAGTTCCTTCATGTTTCCTGCTGGACCGGCAATCAGGTTCTTACCGCTTGCGTCGAACATCCAGAACTGCGGTCCGACTCTGGAGATGTTCTTGCCGCCGCGGACGGGCTGCTTGGAGGCGAGGGTCACTGCCGAATAGAGGGATGCTCCGCCTGCTGGGGCACCGCTGAAGCTCATCAGCTTGACTGCGGCTGGATCCTTTGATGCGACTCCGGATGCTGCGGTCTGACCATTGGGCATGAGCACGCTGGCTTCCCAATCGTAGAAGGCAAGCTGTGCTGGCGTGCCAACGATCTTCTCTGCGCGCTGAGGGTCGGAAATGCTTGGAAGTCCAACGGTGATCTGGTCCTGCCCAGACCTCTGGATCTCCGGCTCAGCAACACCCAACTGGTCAACTCGACCACGCA
>JAPLCH010000040.1 GCA_026392325.1 Solirubrobacterales bacterium
CCTGAGGGACAACGCATTGGCGCGCTCTCGCTCTTCTCGCTGGTCTACACGACCAGCGCCGCGGCTCTCTATTTCGCGCTCGGACTGATTGCCCAGCGGGCATTGGGTCTGACGCCGCTCGTGTTTCTGGGAGGGGGACTCTTCCTGGGACTCGCTGCGATGAGTTACACGGAGGGCGTGCTTGGGCATCCGGAGCCTGGCGGGTCAAGCTCTCTGACGAGATTTGCATTCAACGAGCTCATCTCCTTCGCGGCCGGCTGGGCTGTTGTTCTTGACTTTCTCGTCGTTATCGCGCTCGCGGCAACCACGGCGGCAAGCTACCTGGGAACTCTTTGGACGCCCGTTGGTCATGGGCTCGGTCGCACGGTCGTTACATGTGCAGTGATCGGATATGCCGTTGCCAGCTCAATCCGTGGTGGGTCGATCTCCGCTGTAAGAACCCGAATCATCGTGGCGATCGCAGACATTGGAGTCCAAGCTCTCCTCTTGGTCCTTGGGGCCTTCCTGATGTTCCATCCGGAGCTTCTGTCGGACTCAATTCATCTCGGAAGCTCTCCGACATGGACCAATCTCATCTATGCCTTCACGCTTGCCACAGCCGCCTTTACGGGGATAGAAGCAGCGGCCAGCCTAGCTCCCGAGATCAAGCTCAACGGGGTTGGTTTTCGCAGGCTGATCGCAGGGGGAGTGGGGGTCATTGTGATGCTCCATGTGGGGATCGCATTCGTCGGTCTTTCGGCTCTCCCTGTCACCAATGGAGTCACTGCACTTGGCGGCAAGTGGTTGAACGCCCCCCTGGTCGGCGTCGCGCGCGGAATCAGCCCCGGGAGTTGGGGACACCTGCTGGGGCAGGTCGTCGCAATCAGCGGATTCGTGGGTCTTGCAACCGCATCCCGCTCTGCAATGACTGGGGTTTCCAGATTGGCGTATTCGCTTGCGCGGCATCGTCAGATTCCCCGAGTTGTCGCTCGCCTGAGTTCTCGTTACGGGACTCCGTGGATGATTCTCATACTTGCCGGGCTTGCTGCGGCTGCACTGGCACTGCCGGCTGATATCGAGATGCTCGGCGGGCTCTACGCGTTTGGAGCAATGCTCGCGATCACGCTCACCCACGCCTCAGTCGTGCGGCTCCGGGTCAAGGGCGAACTCGCCGAGGGAGCATGGTCAATGCCCTTGTCTGTGCGCTTCAGGGGAGGGACCGTTCCGCTACCGGCACTATTTGGTGCGATTGTTTCGGCCCTTGCGTTCGTAGCTGTAATGGCTCTTCATGCGCCAGCCAGATATGTAGGAAGCGCATGGCTGCTGGGCGGCGTGGTTCTTTACGTGATCTACAGAAAGCTGATGGGCAACAGTGTCTTCGACGCTGTTGAGGTCTCCGATCGTGCTCTGGTCTACGAACGCGAGTCGGCTTCGTATGGATCCATTCTTGTACCCATACTTGGCTCGGCACTTGACGACGACATCGTCCAGACAGCCGGCAGACTCGCCGGGGCAACGAAGGATGAACTTGATGAACACGGTGCTGTAATTGAAGCCATCTGGTTCCACGAGATTCCGCTTTCGCTTCCACTGGACGCGTCCATATCGCCTGAGCGGAGTGCGGATGCGCTTGAGCGCCTCAGACATGCAAAGGCAGTGGGCGAGGAGTATCAAGGCGTGACTGTGTCCACAGCTCAGGTCCGGGTGAGGAAGCTGGGGCAGGGGATTGTCCGGGAGGCCAAACGACGGGGAGTCGACGTGATCGTTCTCCCGGGTGAGGAACCAACCCGCGCAGCCCGTACGGCCCCCGCAAGCCGAGGAAAGCAGGCTGGGCTTGGCGAAATGACCAGGTTTGTGCTGCGCAAGGCCCACTGTCGAGTGCTCGTGACGGTTCCGTCCAGCAACGTTGCCGGAACTCGCAGCCGCCCTGAGGACGGCGGGGAGCCCGAAGGTGGATAGGATGCCGTTCGCATGTTTGTTCTAGTCGTAGGAGCCGGAAGAGTAGGCGCGAGCGTTGCCCGCGATGCTCTCGCACAAGGTCACACGGTGTCCGTGCTCGACCGCGATGCAATGTCTCACGAGCAGCTTGACCAAGGTCTTGAAACCTCTTGGGAGGAAGCCGGTGGCCAGTTCACAGTTGGAGCTGCGCTGGAGAGCTCTGCGTTGATCGCCGCTGGGATTGAACAGGCCAACGTCTTCGTCGCCGCAACTAACGGTGACAACACCAACCTTGTAGTTGCTCAGATTGCTGAACAGCGCTTCGGCGTGAGCAAAGTTATAGCCCGCGTTCTCGACCCAGCCCGTGCGGAATGGTACGGCGCCCGTGGTGGGATCCAGACAATTTGTGGCACAAGCAGGGCGATTGAGCTGGTTGAGAAGTCGATAGCCGACAGTGTCGGTGGAGCCTGATGTATGTAGTCATCGCAGGAGGAGGCAAGGTCGGCGTCAATTTGGCCCGTGAGCTCCTCTCCTAGGGCTATGAGGTAACACTGATCGAGCAGCGTCGTGATCGCTACACGGTGATCGAGGATGAACTTGAGCATGTCGTCCAGTACGGCGATGCCACAGAGATGTGGGTTCTTGAGCGGGCGGGTGTCCTCCGAGCAGACCTGCTCGTCGCGGTCACCGGTGACGACGAGGACAACATCATGATCTGCCAGATGGCCCGTGAGAAGTACATGTGCGAGCGGATTGTGGCCCGGGTCAACAACCCCCGCAACCTTGAGCACTTCCAACTTCTGGGAATCCGTCCCGCTGTCTCCGCGACCAACATGATCCTTCGCCTGATCGAACATGAGGTTCC
>JAPLCH010000131.1 GCA_026392325.1 Solirubrobacterales bacterium
CTCACACGGTCCTCAGGGTAGGACCGCACAGCAAGATCCGAAAGCGTGCTTTCCTCCTGGACTCTTACGCGTGCCTCAAAGCTTGCCGCCACCGGGCCCTCTGGGTGAATCCGGGTTGGGGAGTGCGAATCGGTCACGTAATCAGCAGGCTACCGCGCGGAGGCAGGTCGAAGCCTGATGTTCGCGTGAAATTCCACAGTTTCGGAGACAGCCCGATCGGCCTGACGAAGCGCAATCTCCCCAACTTTGGGTGTGTCAACCAGCGGGTGCCCCAGAGCATCAACCATCCACTGCAGTGCCTCGGCACCCAATGGAAAGGATGCTGCGGAGCAGGATGGACAGACCACACCCCCTGCTTCGCCTGAAAATCCACTGATCAGATCCTCGTCTCCACAGACCGCGCAGCTGGACAGGTGCGGTTGGAGTCCCGCTGCGACAAGAAGCTTCAGACGGTAGGAAACTTGAATCGCTTTCGTCGCCAACTCCCTTGAGTTGCTGACGCTGTCCAATGAGTTGACGAGCAGGTTGTAGGCATGTGGGTGCGGATCTGGACCGTCCAGCAGCCGTGCGACCGCATCACATGCGCGCGCCGCCCAGTCAAGCGAATCCGCGGAGTCCCGGAGCCCACCATTTGGAGAAATGGTCTCCACCCCGGAAATGCTGTGAAGGTCCCCACGGCCGACTCTGAGAGTGAACCGCGCCCTCGTGAAAGGCTCAAGCCGGGCCCCAAAACGGCTCTTGGTTTTGCGCGCTCCCTTGGCAATTGCTCCCATGCGCCCCTCATCGGGCGTGTAGATGTGAAGGATCCGATCCGCCTCTCCATAGCGGATGGAACGCAGAATCAATCCCTCGGTTTCGATGACCTTTGACAAGTTCCAATGCACTCTAGAACCGGCTCCCACTGGATTCCTCGCTATCCTGATTTTTCCAATGGCTGAAGTCACCGTTTACACAACAGAACCTTGCCCTTACTGCTCGCGAGCGAAGGGTCTTCTCAAGTCAAGGGAAATCGAGTTTCACGAAGTCAACATGGCCAGTGAACCCGAGGCGCGTGTAGAGCTTGCAGCGCGAACTGGACTGAGAACCTTTCCGCAGATTGTGATTGATGGGACTCCTCTTGGCGGCTGGACTGAGCTTGAGGCTGCCGATAAAGACGGCCGCCTTGCAGAGCTCCTAGCCTGATCAGACTCCCGCCGGTCGCTTCTGACACGACTCACAGCAGTAGGTCGCCCGCCCACCCACAACAAAACGGGTTATAGGGCGGCCGCATTCCGGGCATGGCAGTCCTTCTCGCCGGTGAACGAGGAACTCAGATTGGTAGGCGCCCCAGGCCCCGTCCGGGTTCCTGAAATCGTCAATTGTTGCCCCGCCAGCATCAATCCCGGCTTGCAGTGCGTCGATCAGGCCGATGCGCAGCAGCGATACCTGTTCACGAGTGAGTCCGCGCGGTTTCCGGAGCGGATGAAGCCCCGCCCTGAATAGCGCCTCATCCGCATAAATGTTGCCGACTCCAGCCATCCGGCGCTGATCAAGGAGGAAGCTCTTCAGCGGGGCTGAGCGCCCCCTCGTCGTTTCGAAGAGATGCTCTGAGGTAAATCGCGGATCGATCGGCTCGAGGCCAAGCCTGCTTTCAAAGTACGAATCGAG
>JAPLCH010000179.1 GCA_026392325.1 Solirubrobacterales bacterium
ACGGTTGTTGGCGGTCCTTACGAGTACGGCGTTCCTGGAGCACAACACGCCATTCTCGGTGGACGCAAGCCTGAGCCCGTAGCCGTTGGTGCGGTTGCCTCAGCAGTCTCTGACGACGAAACAGAAACAGAGGAGTCCTGACATGGAAGCCGCCTCAATCAGCACTCCCCCAGCACACCATGAGCACCACGGCCCACCAGAGGCCAACAAGAGTTCTTCCGTTGATGCCCAAACCCTCGGGATGTTGCTCTTCATCATCTCCGAGATCATGGTCTTCGGCGGCTTCTTCACCGCCTACTTCTTCATCCGGGTTGTAAACGGCAACCCTTGGCCTGCTGAGGGCGAAGAGCTTCCAAAGATCATTGCCGGGTTCAACACGGCAGTTCTTCTTTCCAGCTCGCTCACAATGCACTGGGCGCTTGAAGCTGCCAAGCACAACAACCGCAAGGCGCTCAAGGCCGGAATGCTTGCCACCCTCCTGCTGGGCAGCACGTTCCTTGTAGTCCAGATCAACGAGTACGTACATCTCGGATTCGCCCCATACGACAGTGCCCAGGCCTCCATCTTCTACGGCCTCACTGGGCTCCATGGCGCCCACGTATTTATTGGGCTGACGCTTCTTCTGTTTGCGACCATCCGCGCGTTCCGGGGTCACTTCTCTGCTGAGGAGCACCGTGGAATCGAAGTTCCAGGCATCTACTGGCACTTCGTTGACGTCATGTGGGTGATCGTTTACGCCTCCGTCTACCTCCTCTAGGATCCCCTGATGCTTAATCCCATCAGGTCTGAAGGAGAGGCATTCAGGTTCCTCGGGTGGGTTTTGGCCGTGGTAGTTGTGGTCGTTGGGGCCAGCTTGCTGATTCAGGCCGTTTCGTAGCCGGACTCTGGGCCGCTATGGCCACCGGATACGTAACGCTTTAGACGATGAGATTCGCCTTTGACCCAGGGGTTCTGGCGCTCCTCCTTCTTGGGGCTGGACTCTACATCCGTGCCGTGGTGCGGCTCTCACGCCGTGGCTATCGAGTTCCCCGTCTTCAGCAGGCTTTCTGGTGGACTGGGATGACGCTTCTAACTGCCGGACTGCTTGGTCCTCCAGCCGCTTACTCAGACGAGCTGTTCTGGGCACACATGACGGAGCATCTCCTGATCGCCGACCTAGCCGCACCGTTCCTCCTGGCGGGCATCAGGACGCCTGTGGGGCTCTTCATGCCCCCGAAGGAGGTTCTGGTGCTTGTGGCACGCAATAAGCCCCTGAGGGGCTTTATGAGCTTCCTGACCAAGCCAGTCGTTGCGCTGCCCGTGTCGGTCATCATTCTTTACGGATGGCACCTTGACCCTGCCTTCACTGCCGCCACGACAAATCCATGGGTTCATGCGCTTCAGCATCAGTCGTTCCTGATCGGAAACCTACTTCTCTGGTGGCCGGCAATCGAACCGACAAAGAGACCGATGCCAGCAAAGCTGTGGAAAGTTGGTTATCTCCTGGCCGGTCGGATGGCAAGCATCCTGATGGGAGCCCTCTTTCTAGTCTCAAGCAGACCTTTCTACGCCAAGCTCTACGGGGCAGGCGACGCCAAGCACGGCATCACGTCTCTCACCGACCAGCAGATCGGAGCGAGCATCATGATGGTCACCGACGTCATCGTGATGATGATCGTCCTAGGTATCTTCTTCAGCCTTGCGGCCGCCGAGGGAGCTCGTTCAGACGCGCGTCACGACTTGGAGCGCGAAGCTCCAACTACTTGACGAGAAGTGTGCCTTGCATTCCGGCCTGACGGTGGCCGGGAACTGAGCAGTAGAAGGTGTACTTGCCAGCCTTCACAGTGACGCTGATCTGTGACTTGCCGCCGCCCTGAACGATCGCGCCTATCGCACTCACGCCGGCGCCCTGAAGCGCAATGTTGTGGGGAATGGAGGCCT
>JAPLCH010000258.1:0-5968 GCA_026392325.1 Solirubrobacterales bacterium
TTCCTTGCGGGCAGACAGACGCTGATGGTCTCCCTACGCCTTAACGCGATTCGCTCAGCCGGGAACTCGGCATGGTGAAAGCTGTTGCTGCGAAGCCAGTCCCGGGCGGTTGTCATGTGGGAAGCATTGCGCACCCACGCGCGAATTGGGAAAAGTCGGCGCCAAGCAGCTCACTCACATCCGAACTGTCGTGGAAATGGGCCACTAGCCGTTCGCAGCCTTGCCTCCCGATGTTGACGGGCCCTCTCCAACCCCAAAGGAGTAGTTGCCGTCGCGATCCCAAAAGTCGAGAGTGCTCGAGTCGTCCGGGCGCTGGCCAAGGCGGGCCCGATTAGCACCGCGTGGATCGGAAATTTCAAGCCCGCTGGTGCCGTCTTCCCACACGCCCAGCCGAGCCCGATTGATGTCATTTCCATCCCAAAGCTCGACACCTGATGACCCATTTGGCCACTCGCCAATCCCGGCGCGGAATTGTCCCTTCTGGTCAGTTAGCTCCACACTGGTTCCACCATCAGCGCGCTCGCCAACCCGGGCCCGGAGCGTGCCGGATCCGTCAAGCAGCTCAGCGCCGGTGGCCCCGTTGGGCCAGTGGCCGTATCCGGCTCGGTATGCGCCCGTCGGGTCCCAGAACTCAACTGATGCCGAGCGATCAGGCTCTGGGCCGTGAGCAAAGAGTGCGCGCAGAACTCCCCTTGGGTCCCAGACCATGATGCCTGTCGGACCAGCCATGTTGTGACTCACAGACAGGCGATGCGCACCGTCTGCATCGAGAATATCCAGCCCGCTGTCGCCCTCCGCGGTGGTGCCAAGGACCAGCCGTCGCGATCCACCCGGGCCGCTGACATGTACGGACGATGAGCCATCAGCCCAGGCGCCGATGCTCGCCCGTGATGCTCCGTCTGAGTCCAGCAGCTCAAGGCTTGAAGCCTCCTCGTCTGAGGCCGCCGTTCCCAGAAATGCCCGCATTTGTCCGTCGGTGCCCCGTAGCTCAAGGCCAGCTGCTCCATCCTCTCCGACTGCGAGCCGAGCGCGAAGCCTTCCGTCGCCGTCTCCCAGAGCGATTGAGACCTTGCCTTGGTCGTCAATGGAGAGAAGGGCCCTTGTGTTTCCCTCGCTGTCCACCAGCTCAAGGCGATCTGTCTTAATTGGTTCCATGCCTTCGTTTACGCGCCCAGACGCTCCGCGGGTCAGCCCGCGGGCATAGGATCAGGGCATGTCAATTGACTTGCGCATAGCCGGGCCTGAACTTGTCCTCAGACGGGCAACCGCTTCTGACGCTCGAGCCCTTTTTGAGCTTGGGTCAGATCCAGAGACGACTCGCTACATGTCATGGGGGCCATACACCGAGATTGGCCAGGCAGAACGCTTCATTGATGGAATGGACGGGCAGGTAGAGCGTGGGGAGGAACTCGGCCTCTTGGTTACCAGAGGAAACGAGATCCTTGGCGTCACTGCCTACACGGAGCCGCGGCCCCGGGATAGAAGCGTCGTGATCGGAACCTGGCTCGGTAAGGCCCACTGGGGTACGGGCGTGAACACGGAATCGAAGGCGTTGATGGCGGCCCTGGCGTTCCGTGGGATGGGGGTTGAGCGACTCAGCGTTTACGCAGCAGTCACCAACGAACGGTCACGTGGTGCTTTGTCCAAGGTGGGATTCACAGAGGAGGGAACTCTTCGCCGCTTCCACCGTCACGGGGACGAATGGCATGACTTGGTTATCGGCTCGATTCTCAGAAGCGAGTATCCGTCAGGCCCGCTTGCTGCAATCCCGGCTGAGATCAGCGGGGCCGTACCGCCGAACTGGATTTTCGCCTGAGGGGAATGCGCGGCTCAGTTGCCGCGTTCATCCCAGGAGAAGCCGCGAACTGCAAAGAATCCACCGATCAAGCCCCACACGGCGAGTACCGCAATTGACCCCCACTGGCTGCTCATCGCCTGACCGGTAACCATTGCGGCCGACAGGCCATCGATCAGATGGGTGAGCGGGAGGATCTGGGCGATCTCCCTGAGGAATGATGGGGCACCCTTGGTGTCGTAAAACACTCCGCTGATGAAGATCACCGGGAGGAATACTGCATTCACATAGGCGGGTGCTGCATCAAAACTGGGGATCACATGTGAGAACGCAACGCCCAACGCGCCGAAGGTCGTGACGCCAACCGCAAGGAAGAAGCCGAGCTCAAGCCAGTTGTGGGGCCATCCAACCCCGAACGCAAACCGTGCGACGAAGATCACGACGATGATCTGAATGCACGCGTTTGTGACAGCGTTGCCAAGCAGGCCGCCGAGGTATGAGGCGGCTGGCATTGGTGTTCCTCTGACTCGCTTGAGGACCCCCTGTTCACGCAGGAATGTCAGGTTGAAGGCCAGCGCGGAGAATGTGGACGCCATTACTCCCATCCCGGCAATGCCCGGCACGATGACTCGCAGGTAGGTCTTGTTTCCTGAGAACACGGCCCCGAAGAGGAGGAGCAGGAGGAGGGGCAACATCAGGTTGAAGAAGGCTGCTGACGGGTTGCGCCAGAAGATCTTGCGCTCAAGTCGATATTGGCGCCAGGCGAGGACCAGGGACGACTTCTGTGGAATCGGCTCAGACACTTTCATCCACCGTTTCGGAAGTCAGGTCAAGGTAGACATCTTCCAGGCTCGGGCGGCTCACCTTGAGGTCAGCCATTTCCCTGCCTGCGGCGAGCGCCTCCCCGGTCAGTTCATTCAGAAGCTTGGTAGGCATGTCAGTGTCCACTGACTGGAGAGCTCCGTGTTCATCGCGCCAGCTCACGCGTGACCTGTGGGCCTTGGCTCCGCCGATGTCCTCAGGTGTGCCCTCCGCGACAACCTTGCCGTCCTTAATGATCGCAACCCGGTCTGCGAGAGCCTGCGCTTCGTCGAGGTAGTGGGTGGTGAGGACGATCGTTGTACCCAGCGCTCTGAGTGAGCGGATCGTCTCCCAAGCTGCCCTTCTCGCCTGCGGGTCAAAGCCCGTGGTCGGCTCATCAAGGAAGAGGAGCTCGGGGTCGCCGATCAGGGCAAGTGCAAGGTCAAGTCTGCGCTGCTGGCCGCCCGAAAGGGTGCGGCTGCGACTGTCCTCCTTGCCCTCAAGTCCGACGAGGGCGATCGTCTCCTCCACGTCACGTGGAGTGGGGTAGAGGCTCGCGAAGTGGGAGAGTGCCTCGCGCACCGTCAGATTCACATACAGGGCGCTGCTCTGAAGGACGATGCCCACTTGTTCACGCAGCTCTCGCGGCCGCTTGCCGGGGTCAAGCCCCAAAACCTCGACTTCACCAGCGGTTCGGGCTCGGTAGCCCTCGAGGATCTCGACAGTGGTTGTCTTGCCAGCCCCGTTGGGTCCGAGCAGTCCGAATACCTCACCTTTGGCGACCTCGAACGAGAGTCCGCTTACGGCCTCATGGGAGCCGTAGGACTTCTTCAGGTCTGTGACTCTGATTGCAGGTTGGATGGTGCTCACCGGGGCATCTTCCCAGCCTTAGCCACACGAAGGCTCCCAGAGCAGCGCAATGGCTGCGACAGAACAGCGGAGATCGCCTTGATTGCGGCCCCCTGCACCGATCCTGAAGGGATGAGGCGCGACAGTGGGCAGGCAAGTGTGGAATACGCTGCGGTGGCGTTTCTGGTTTCGCTGGTTCTGACTGGGGCTGTAGCGATAACCACAGGGGGACTCGGTCAGGCTGTAGAGGCATCGATCAGACGAGGGATCTGTGAGGTGACCGAAGGACGCTGCACACGGGTCCATGCGGCCGGTCTGCCGCCTGACCTTGAGGTGTGTCCAGTCGCCCGGCATCTTGGCAACCAACAGTTCTCGGTTGAGGCAGGTGTGGTCAGACTTGCAGCCCAGTTGGGATTGACGGTTGAGCGAATGTCCGATGGGCGGGTGCGCGTGTCCTTTGTTGATGGCGGAACGGCCGGGGTTGGCACGGCGGTCGGCGCCCATCTGCGTGTGGGCGTTTGGACCGCAAAGGGAGAGGCCGCTGTTGATGTTGGTGCTGCGTTGACGGCTGGACGAGTCTGGGTTCTTCCCAACGAAGCAAGCGCCAAGAGGTTTGTGTCGCGCTTTGGAGCAGCACAGAAGGTGGGCGGTCGTCTGAGAATCGAACTGGCCAAAGCCTGTCCACTCTGCTTCGCTCTTGTCGGCAAGCCGGAAGGACCACCTGCGCCAGATGAACATTGGATCTCGGGCGGGCTCTTGGTGCGGGGCGCCATTGGCCTTGGCGCCGGGCCAGTTGGACTCAAACTAGAGGCAGCCTTAAGAGGAGCGCTCGGGCGTCGGGTGACTAGGTCGGGGACCACATGGTTCATGCGAGTCGATGACCGGCTGATCGGAAGTATCGATGCGATGGGTCGGGGGCTTGACGGGCAGGTGGATTCCAATGCTGTCATCTCGCTTGAAACCGATCGGTCGGGTAAGCCGGTGCGCCTGAAGCTCCTGCGCGAATCAAAATTCTCCGTCAGAAACGGACTGCGTCTCCCAAGTCGGCTTCGGAACCTGATTGGGCACGGTGGGTCTGGGAACGGTGAGGCGATTGACTCGGAGTCGAGCCTTGATCTGTTGACCGGCTCCGACCGCGCTGCCGCAGCGGACTTTCTGGGGTCAGTCGGCTCATTGGACTTGCAAGCTGTTTTGGAGTCTGGGGCGAGGCTTGGGAAAGCGCTTGACGACCACGGGGTGCGTACGGTCCGAACTTGGCGGCTGCGGCGTTCGCAAACCGGGATCGGAGCAGGCGCTGCGTTGGGGCTGCGCCTCGGTGCCGACGCATTCAGTGCGACGGAGGATCAGCAGCTGGTCTCGGTCGACTCCAAACTTCCTGGGCTTGACTGGCTGCCCCGCGCGGACTGCCTTCTGGTCTAGGAGGCTTCGGGCGGGCGCATTCCGCGGTCAGGCAGAGGAAGTACGAGCGCAAGCTGCCGGCTGTGTGCGAGCACAGAGCCGTCCTCAGCCCAGAGAACGCCGTCTTCTTCGAAGTGCCCATCCTGGACCAGATGGGACCTGAAGCGGCCAAGTACCCAGGCATCGGGTGTTGCGTTGGTGAGGTCGCCCCTGAAGTGAACCGTGAGATCGATGGTTGGAGCTCCAACAAGGCCGCCGCTCACCGCAAAGACTGCTGGCCACCATGCGTCTGCGAGGAATGCGCAGGCCGGCGCATCCAGCGCGGCTCCCTCCAGTGCGCGCATCCATCCACCAACTGTTGCGTCTCCTGCGGGAGAGCCTGAGCCAGGGCTATTTCCGAACGCGGGTCGGAAGTCAGCATGGGCCATGAACTCTGGCATTACCCCTGGGAGGTATTCGAGCTGGGTGATTTCCTCTGGGGACGGGACCTTCGGAATTGGCAGGTCAACGAACGTCATTGACTCCCGGCTTGGACCCCCAGCGGAGAGTGCAAGTGCCACGGTCTCGCCAGCTTGCGTCATACGGAGCGAGATTGAACTCAGCCGACTCCCATCCCTTTCCCGCGTGGCTTCGATCTTTACGGGCCCAGGCTTGACCGGCCTTGCGAAATGGACGGTGATTGACTTGACAGGGCGGTCAGGTCCCATCGTCAAGCCTGCTGCGCGAGTCATCAAGGCTGCGACCAGACCTCCATGGGTGCCCATGACAACGCTCCATCCGGGTGGAACGTTCCCAATGAATGTGTCCTCGCCGTGCGGAGTCAGCTGGCTCGCGACTGTGAATGGGGCTGGGGTCATGCCCCGAACCTACCGCCTACCAGTGAATGCCGCGCATCAGGTGAGCGAGTGCAATCTGCTCAGTTGATGCCTTCTCCTGTGGGTCGGATTCACCCTTGGATGCTGCTGAATCCGGGAACACCTTGTACGCGGCGCTCATGATCTGATCGACAGCCTTCGGTGCGAGGGCATAGGCAATCTCACCAAAGGTCCCGAGCTTGGTGTTGAGCTGCTTGGGCTTGCTCCGAATTGCCTCGCAAATCAAGTCGGCTGCCTCCTCCGGGGAGAT
>JAPLCH010000258.1:5974-22798 GCA_026392325.1 Solirubrobacterales bacterium
AAGGCCGCTTTGGAAGCAACGTATGCGCTGAACCGGGGTGGTCCCGTCTGCACTCCGATTGAGCTGACATTGACAATGTGGCCATGCTTGCGCTCGCGCATCCCTGGGAGCAGGCCAAGGATCAGCTTGACCGTGCCCAGATAGTTCAGCTCAATCGTTCGCTCAAAGTCGTGGAAGCGATCGTATGAGAGTGCAATTGATCGGCGGATTGAGCGGCCTGCGTTGTTGACAAGAACATCAACGCTTGCATGGTCGGCAAGAACAGCCTTGACAAGCGCCTCAATTGACTCAAGGTCAGTCAGGTCGGCGCTGTAAGCCCAAGCGCTACCTCCGCTTGCCTCGATCTCCTCTTTGAGCGCCTCGAGCTTGTCCATTGAACGCGCCACCAGCAGCGGAACTCCGCCTGCTTCGGCGATCTTCAGGGCGGCTGCTCTGCCGATTCCGCTTGAGGCTCCTGTGATCAGGACCGTGCGGCCTGACACTGCGCCTTCGAACGACTTGTCTCTGAACAGGTCCGGATCCAGGTTCCGCTCCCAGTAGTCCCAAAGCCTCCACGCGTAATCGTCAAGGACGGGCAGCGCGATCCCAGAGTCGGCAAGGGCCTGGTCTGTGTCTCTGGTGTCGTACTGGGCGGTCAAGCCGACATGGCCGAGCACCTCATCGGGGATTCCGAAATCGGCAAGGATTGCTTTGCGCACACCTTTCATTGCGGGCAGCTGCATCGCGAGGGAGAGAGTTCCCTTGGGAAGTGCGTCAAGCACTCCTGTGTCCACTCGCATTGCGAGCTGCGGTGCGTGTGCGGCCCTGGCGAACGTGTTGATTACATCGCCTGACTTTTGAGGCTTGGGGTTGGCGAGGTGGAATGCCCTGCCGTCCAGTCCAGAGGTGTGTGCGATGTGGTCGATCCCAGCTGCAACCCAGTCGACGGGGACGACATTTGTGTCGCCCATCTCTGGTCCGATCAGTGGAACCCAGGCTGGAAGTGCGCCTCGGGCTTTCTGGATTGCCTTGAAGAAGTAATAGGGGCCGTCAATCTTGTGCATCTCCCCGGTCCGGGAGTCTCCGACGACAATGGCCGGCCGGTAGACGCGCCATGGAACTGTTGAGTCGGTGCGGACGATCCGCTCAGCCTCAAACTTGGTCTGGTGGTAGGGATGGGTGAGGGGTTGGCCCTCGTCGAACATGTCCTCGCGGAAATTGCCCTTGTAGTCACCGGCAACGGCGATGGATGAGATGTGGTGCATTCGGGCACCAAGGGCATTGGAGAGCTCGACAGCGTGGCGGGTGCCTTCAACGTTTGCGATCCGGTTGCGGCTTTCGTCCGCGGTCATGTCGTAGACGGCACCAAGGTGAAAGAACTCATCAACTTCGGCAGAGAGACGCTTGATGTCAGAGTCAGGAATCCCCAAGAGCGGCTGTGAAAGATCGCCTTCCATGGGGATGAGGCGCTCCCCGCCATCCAGCGTGGCTCTCATCAGGTCGATCTTCTCGATTGATTCGGGGCGCACAAGTGCGTAAACCGTGCCGCCGCGGTTGAGCAGCAGCTGGACGAGCTTGCCGCCAATGAATCCCGTTCCACCAGTTACGAAGTAGTAGCTCACAGAAGTCTCCCGTTCACGTTGTGTGCCCTGTGACAGAAGTCACAGTACCTATGTTGATGCTACCGCTGGCAGAGATTGCGTGATTTCGCGCAAGCGCTTCACCTCAAAACGCTTGCTGGCGCAATGAGGCAAGGCCTGACAACCGTTCAGCTAAGAATGGAGCGGGCAGGGCGATGAAGAGGTGGTGCCATTTGCCATCTTGGTGCAGACGAATGGCCCCGTGATCTTGGCTCGGGTTGTCTTGGCGCCCAGAAGCGTGCCGTAGTACATGGACACCCCGAAGGTTGCATCGGTCAGATTGGCATTATTGAATTTGCCGTTCCAAGCAGACCCGGTGATTGTTGCTCCGGTGAGATTGGCGCTGGCGAAAGTGGCTTCAGGCAGATAAACGGATCTCAGGTTTGCTCCGGTCAGATCTGCTCTCAGGAAAGTGCTGCCACATCTCCACATGTGTGGGATCGGAGTACCCCAAGATGCTCCCTGCTCCCAGCCGCAGGAGCTCCAACCCTTGATGCAGTCACTGGAGGCCCTGCTGACGGTTGATACGACCACGGGGGATGGCCAGTTGAAGCCACTGCCCTCCCACTGGATATCCATGTAGACGGTGGTGCAGCCTGATGCAGACGAGAGGTTCGCGGACTTCATGGATGCGTCGGTGAACTTGGCCTGTGTCAACCAAGTGGATGAAAGGTCGGCACTGTTGAGGATCGCGCCGGTGAAATTAGCCCCTTCAATGTTCGCTCCCTTGAACTTTGCACGCGTAAGGTGCGCCTTGGTGAAGTTGACACCATTGTTCAGGTCTGCTCTGGAGAGATCCGCGTCATTGAGGATGGCTCCAGAGAGGTCGGCCCTCGGCCCAACGATGTAACCCTTGATCAGGCTCCAGTCCTCCCGCTCGAATGAGACACAGCGGGTGCCGGTGGTGACCGATGGTGTAAACGGCCCTATGCAATTGCCGGAATTGCCGCCCGGGAGCAGGAGCCCAGAGCCCGTGATGCCACCGGACTTGATGCCGCTCAAGTTCACTGTTCTGAGGTCAACTGATGCGAGGACGGTCTTCGCTACGTCGGAATTGACCAGGCTAGTCTTGACGGTCCAGGCCGCGGATGAAGATGCGGCGGGGACGTAAATCTCTGTGAGATTTGCGCCGCTCAGGTTTGCTGAGGTGAGGTCGGCCCCCGAGATATTCACGCCTCTGAGGTTCGCATTCTTGAGAATGGCTCCCTTGAGGTTCGCTCCGGCAAGGCTTGTGTAGCTGTAGTAGGAGCTGTACTGACCTTTGGCTGCAACAAACTTGGGGCTGAGGTTAAATCCAGTCAGGTTGCAGGAGTGGAGGTCCGCCTTGGGCACCAGGTTGAGACAGCGGGCGGAGATTGTGCCGATATTGGTTGCTGGGGGGTCAACGCAGATCACCTGAGCGTTCGCTTGGATGAAGCAGCCGTAAGCGTCCTTGTGGCCGTAGTCAATGGCGCTCGCGCTTGCGGCAGCGGCCATCAGGGTCACTACTGCAACAGCCAGGCTGATCAGGCTCTTCTTAAACATGTTGTCTCTCCCCAGAGAGTCCAGCAGCTGATGCCGCAGGACGATTTTTCGGAACCTTACATGGTCCCAAGCGACCTCTTGGCATGAGAACCGTCTCAGGTTCCGGCTACGCCCCTGCCATGACGTCCGTCCCCGCCCGCGAAGCGCTCTGCCCCGATGGCGCCGAGATTGAGTGCAGGCAGGCCTCGCTCCGCTTCCCGTGAGAGGCCCTCGGCCAAGGGGAGTCCCTGAGCTTCAAGGGCTGAAGCTCGGTCGGAAAGGACCGTTTCCCATGGGAACTGTGAGATCTCCTCACCGAGCATCAAAGCCTGTTCAAGTGCGGTCCCGTTTGGCACCACCT
The DNA here is from genome assembly GCA_026392325.1 of Solirubrobacterales bacterium. Lineage (GTDB taxonomy): Bacteria > Actinomycetota > Thermoleophilia > Solirubrobacterales > Solirubrobacteraceae > WLNJ01. Next base: position 9,458 of record JAPLCH010000258.1, read on the forward strand.
GGTTGACGAGCCCAATCCGCTCTGCTTCTCTGGCGTCGATCACTCGACCGGTGAGGATCAGGTCCATTGCTCTGCCCAGTCCGACTGTGCGCGGCAGGCGCTGCGTGCCCCCATCAATCAATGGCACTCCGAAGCGACGCTCCGTGCAGCCGAGCTTTGCGGATTCACTGGCAACCCGCAGGTCACACCAGAGGGCGAGCTCCAATCCGCCTGCGACACACCAGCCTTCGATCGCTGCGATCGCCGGCTTTGGTGCGATGCGTCGGGTGAATCCCAACGGGCCTCCTTCGGAGTCAACCCGGTGAAGCAGTGTGTCCAGGGCTTTGAGGTCTGCTCCTGCGCAGAAAGCTTCGGTACCTTGGCCGGTCAGGATCATGACCTTCGCATCATCGTCAGCGACCCAACGCGCATAGACAGCTTCAAGCGCGTCTGCGGTAGGCCCATCAATTGCATTGCGTCGCTCAGGGCGACAGAGGGTGACCACGGCGCATGAGCCGCGGACCTCGTAGGTGACCGGTGGGTCTACCAGCCGCCTTGCCACTCGGCCAGATCGGCGCGGTGGCTCTGTGCTGCGAGATGCTCGTGTTCCCTGTCTTCCTTGCGGTGCTGCAGGATGCTCAGGATCACGAGGAGCAGAGGGAACAGGAAGATGATTCCGAACCCAAAGTTGGTTACGACCTTGTCAGTCGTGGGACCGTAAAGGCCCTCTCCGCCGTTGATACGGGCAAGAGCTGCGGGTGCAATGAGCGCTCCCGTGACAAGGGCCCATGTGACTGCTGCGGTGAACTTGGCTGTAAGGCTGCGCATCGTCAGCGGATCCTAGCGAACCGCCCGACGGCTGGGTTGCCACCGGACGGTTCTCTTGGAATCGAGTGTCTTGTTAGCTGACCTTCAGCGACTTGAGGTAGGTGACCAATGTTGTCTGGAACTGGTTGCTGGCTGCTCGTGCGACGAGCGGATCCAGATGCTCCTGATTGTGGTCTGACACGAATGTGGCCTTGGTGATCTTTGATCCGTTCTTGAACGAACGGGCTCCACCCAGTACTCCACATTCAGTTGTCTTGTGTGAATTCACCCATGTCGTCAGAGCTGTGACGGTTGAGGGCACGCCTGGTGTGATGGCTGGACGCTCACTGCATGTGAGACCGGTCTCAAATGCGTAGAGCGGGGTCGTGACTTCGGCCCAGTGCCATGGACGCAGGCTGAGGCTGTCCGTGATTGCGTTCTTTGTGAGGTTGGTTGCAGCTCCGACCTCGATCGAGAGACGCTTGGGGAAATACCACTCAACGAAGTTGCCTGGCTCAGTTCCGAAGAGCTTCTTGAGGTCAGCAATGTCCGTGAGGCCCCCGTCCTGCCAACCCGCTGCGGATGTATTGACGGTTGGGTTCTTGACGCTGCCCATGTTCATGTGGAACAGGCCGAAGGACGCTGGGGATGTATCGCGGTCGAATGCGTAGCCAAGACCACCCTCATTGGTGAGCTTGCCGACACCGCCGACGACTGGCCTCGTGAACGCGCCGAATCCGACAGCGTTCAGGAGCCCTTGAAGCGCACCGTTTGCCTTTGGATCCTTGATTGCGTAAAGAGCTGAGAGCTCTGGAAGAACTCCGGTCAGGTAGGTCGGTGCTCCTGGGAGAATCTCAGCGAATGGCTGACCGGTGGCCAGCGCACTGATCTGCGTGTTGATGGCGCCCGCGTCAGGCTGTGCGCCGAATGTGCCACGTGCTGCGCCGTCGACAAGGACGAGCCCGGCGAGATCCTTATAGCCGGCCTTTCCATTGAAGTCCCACGATGCGTACTCGGAGGTAAGGGAACCACCAAGTGAGTGACCGCCGAGGATGACCTTGCGGCCTCCTGCCTTCGCCGCAAGGACGACTGCCCGGATGTCTTCAAGTGTGGTCTTGAGGCCCCAATTGCGCGCCGCTTCGACACCCGGGGTGCCGACTGCTGGTGGAGTGAAGGTATGCCCGTTGAGCGGGGTTCCAAAGTAGTAGTAGCCGAGCGCTTCACCTGGCTTGCCTGTGCTGAATCCGTAGAGATCTTCAAGGCACTGGCTTCGACGATCAATGCCCCAAACCTGAAGCTTCTTGAACTTAGTCGCAAGGCGCTGGCCGATAACGCGGAAGTCGCCTGAGCCGCCCAGGAAGCCTGGGATCATGACCAGCACACTCTTTGCTGTGGATGGCCCGATTTTGAGTACTCGCATTTTGCTGCAGTCGGATGGGCCTGAAACGACTGGGCTTGTGACCGTCGTGTAGGTCTCCTTGGCTGCTGCTCCCGCGGCTGCCGGCATGATGCAGGCTGCTGCGAGAATCGCCACAAGGGTGAGCGTGTGTCTGATCTTCAAGGTGTTCCTCTTCCTGGTTTTGGGCAGGCCAAGCATTCCGGCCCTGCCATTTCTCCTCCGCTGACCAATTTACACCTTTGATCCCGCCAATGGCCGCGGTTCGGCAACTTGGCGCAAGAAGCCGCATATTGCAGGCTGATTTTGCGAATGTATAAGCCGTTCACAAGTTCTTCACCATTCCTTAGCCGTGTCAAGGCAGGCTTCCTCGTGCAGTCCCCCGATAGACAACACAACAAGGAGTTTTCAGTTGACCATGAAGAAGGGTCTTATCTCAATAGCGACAGCGCTTGTGCTTGCCGCTGGCGTTTCCGCATGTGGCGGTTCATCCGGCAGCACCTCAGCAGAGAGCCTGAGCGGTTCAATCCGCGTTGACGGCTCAAGCACAGTCTTTCCGTTTGCCCAGGCAGCGGCAGAGTCGTTCAACCAGGATCAGGCCAATGTGAAGATCGCTGTTGGAGAGTCCGGCACAGGCGGCGGTTTCGCCAAGTTCTGCGCAGGCGAGACTGACATTTCTGGCGCCTCTCGTGAGATCAAGCCTGAAGAGGCTGCTGTTTGTGAGAAGAACGGAATCACCTACCAGTCGGTTCAAGTTGCCAACGACGGCATCGCAATCGCTGCCAACCCGGCTCTTGGTGTTGACTGCTTGACCACAGCTCAGCTCAAGCAGATCTGGAACAAGGGTTCAAGCATCAACTCCCTTTCCCAGATTGATCCCAAGCTGTCCACGACCAAGCTCTCACTCTTTGGTCCAGGAACCGACTCGGGAACGTTTGACTTCTTCACGGAGAAGATCAACGGTGAGAAGGGTGCAACTCGTGAGAAGTACGCAGCATCTGAGGATGACAACACTCTTGTTACAGGCGTTCAAGGTGACAAGGGCGGCTTCGGCTACTTCGGATACAGCTACGCGGCTGCCGCAGGTGACAAGATCACGATCGTGGGCGTCGACAACGGCAAGGGCTGCATCAAGCCATCAGTTGCGACGGTTCAGGACGGCTCTTACGCTCCGCTCTCACGACCTCTCTTCATGTACGTAAGCGAGAAGGCGATCTCAAGGCCAGAAGTCAAGGCATTCCTTGCGAAGACAACCGACGGCTCAGTGTCAATCGCTGGATCGGCCAAGCTTGTACCAATGACTGACGCTCAGCTTGCAGCTGCAAAGACGCAGCTTGCAACAGCGGAGAAGAACGCGAAGTAGTGACTCCGGTCACTTCGACCGAACGCGAGCGGGTCCGGACCGATTTGGTCCGGGCCCGCTCTGCGCGTTCCGCAAGGGAAGGCCTGATCAAGGGAATCCTTGTTCTTGCGGCGCTGCTTTCAATAGCCACAACCACTGCGATTGTCTTCACGCTGCTCCAGCAGACCCTCTCCTTCTTTGGGACAGTCTCGCCATGGGACTACTTCACCGGAACAAAGTGGACTCCGCTTCTGGCCGGTGACCAACAGTCGTTCGGTGTGCTTCCGCTTCTTTGGGGGACGTTCTACCTGACCGGCATCGGCCTTCTGGTGGCCATTCCCTGCGGGCTGCTGGCCGCCATCTACCTTTCGGAGTTCGCAAAGCCTCGGGTGCGCAAAGCGGTCAAGCCAATCCTTGAGTTGCTTGCCGGAATGCCAACAATCATCTTCGGGTACTTCGCCCTGACCTTCGTAACTCCGACGATCCTTCGTGGACTGTTCGGAATCCCCGTCAACCAGTTCAACGGGCTCTCTGCTGGGCTGGTGCTCGGCATTCTCGTTATCCCGACCATCGCTTCCGTCTCCGAGGATGCAATGAGGTCAGTTCCATCTTCGCTCCGCGAGGGCGCCTATGGGCTTGGGGCAGGACGCCTCCAAGTTGCGCTGAGGGTTGTGTTCCCGGCGGCACTCTCTGGGATCGTCGCCGCACTGATACTTGGTGCATCCCGCGCAGTTGGGGAGACGGTGATCATCCTAATCGCAGGCGGCCAGGAGCCATCAATGACCCTCAACCCGACACAGTCATTTCAGTCAATGGCTTCCTTCATTGCCGCCACCGCACGAGGTGACATTCCTCAGAACACACTCAAGTACGAGACGATCTTCGTCGTCGGGTTCACGCTCTTCTGCGTGACGCTGCTCCTTAACGGGATATCGGCCAAGGTCGTCGGCAGATTCAGGCAGGTCTACGAATGACCGGCGCACAGATCGCAGCCAATGCGCTTGAGGGCATCCGGCACGGCGAGCGAAAGCGGCTAGCCGCCCAACTCTTCAACGGGTTCATGTACGGGGCGATTGGACTCGCCTTCCTTGCACTTGTTGCGCTTATCGGCCAGACGGCGGTCAAGGGGCTTCCGGGGCTGAGTCTGCAGTTCTTCACGAACTTCCCATCGAGGATCAACCCGTCAACTTCGGGGGCTCAGTCCGCGATTGTTGGAACCGTCTATCTAACGCTCCTTACAGCTGTGTTTGTAATCCCGGTTGGGATTGCGACAGCGCTTTACCTTGAGGAATACGCGGACAAGACCCGCTGGTGGAACCGGCTGATTGAAGTCAACATCCAAAACCTTGCAGCCGTCCCGTCGGTCGTTTACGGAATCCTGGGACTCGCCTTCATTGTTCGGGGGCCGCTCGGCATCGGGCCAGTGCTTCTGGCTGGCGGCCTGACACTTGGCCTGCTCGTACTTCCGGTCGTGATCATTGTCGCCCGCGAATCAATTCGCGCAGTACCGCCATCTATCCGCGATGGGGCGCTTGCCCTTGGAGCCACGAAGTGGCAGACCGTTTCGCGCCAGGTGCTCCCATCGGCCCGTGCGGGAATCGTCACCGGCGTGATCTTGAGCCTGTCCCGGGCAATCGGTGAAACCGCCCCGCTGCTGGTCATCGGGGCAGCCTCATCACCGAGGTTCAATCCTTCGGGACTCAATGATGCGTTCACGGCCTTGCCGATCCAAATCTTCACCTGGACGCAAGACCCAAATCCACAGTTCGTTGATCAGGCCGCGACAGCCAGCATCGTCCTGCTTCTGATCCTGCTTGGAATGAATGGGATCGCGATCGTTCTCCGCAACCGTTACGAACAGAGGTGGTGAGTTGAGTTCGCTTGATGAGTCACTCCCAGAGCCAACGGGCGCAGAAGTCCTACCGGGGGAAAGCGTGCGAACATCGGAGGTAATGAGCTCGCTTGATCACCATGAGAAAGGGATCCCCACTTCAGATGCTGGGCTTGGGATGACAATCTTTGACTGTCAGGATGTTGAGGTCTTCTACGGAAGCCATCAGGCAATTCGCGACGTCTCACTATCGTTTGGTCTGCGCGAGGTAACGGCGCTAATCGGGCCATCAGGCTGCGGCAAGAGCACTTTCCTGCGTTGCCTCAACCGGATGAACGACCTGATTCCAGGTGCCAAGGTTGGCGGCCATGTGATCTACCACGGGCAGGACCTTTACGCCCCCGAAATTGACCCCGTTCAGGTTCGAAAGCGGATCGGAATGGTGTTTCAGAAGCCCAACCCCTTCCCGAAATCCATTTATGACAACGTCGCATTTGGGCCGCGGGTTGTCGGGATGGAAGGCGACATGGATGAGATCGTGGAACGCGCCCTTGTTCGTGGAGCCCTTTGGGAAGAGGTCAAGGATCGACTTGACGAGAACGCTTTTGGAATGTCCGGAGGACAGCAGCAGCGACTCTGCATTGCAAGGGCGCTCGCCACCGACCCTGACGTGCTCCTTATGGATGAGCCATGCTCTGCTCTGGACCCAATCAGCACTGGACGGATTGAGGACCTCATGTCGGAACTCAAGGAACGGATTTCAATCGTGATTGTCACTCACAACATGCAGCAGGCTGCGCGAGTCTCTGACAAGACAGCATTCTTCAACGTTGAACTTGCCGCGGACGAGAAGAGCCGCACAGGGGTTGTTGTCGAGTACGACGCGACCGAAACAATCTTCACTAATCCATCCGACAAGCGGACAGAGGACTACGTGACAGGTAAATTCGGATGATGGAAGCTGGATCTGGAGAAGCCTTGACCCCGCATCGCCTTGAGTATCAAGGTGAGATTGCGCGCCTTGAGCGCGACACGCTTGAAGGCATTGAGCTTGTGGTGGGCGCACTTGACCGTGCACTTGAGGCCTTGGCCCACCAGGACATTGAACTTGCCGAGTTGGTCGTCGCTGACGATGACCGTATTGACGGGCGCTACCTGCAGATACACCAAGGGGTGCTGTCGCTGTTTGCCAGGCAGGCACCCGTGGCAGGCGACCTGCGACTGCTCGCCGCGCTGCTTCATGTCATCCGGAACATGGAACGCATGGGTGACCAGTGTGTGAACATTTCCAAGCTGATTCCCGTTTCCGGAACTGCGCCTCCGACCGATCCTCAGATTTTGAGCATGATGGAAGAGATGGGCCTCGCGGTCCGCGAGATTGTCCGCCAGGCAATGAAGGCCTTCCAGAGCCGCGATGCGGACATGGCCGTCGACTTGGCCGAGCGAGATCAGAAAGTCAACGATCTCAACAAAGCGATCTTCCGCCGCGCGCTTGAGGTAGGCAATGACCTTGAGCTTCGCGAGTGGGCGATGACCATGACGCTCGCAGCGCGCTGCCTTGAGCGGGTTGGTGACAACGCCGTTGACATTGGGGAACAGATTGCTTTTGTGGTGACCGGAGTTTTCAGAGAGTTTGCTGACGCTTCGCAGGCCGGCGACTCCCGGGACCGCTGATCGACATGGCAAAGCGAGGATCGAAGGACAAAGAGCTCCTGTCACTGTTTGAACGGGCTGGGCAGAACGCGGCGAAGGCGGCCGCTGCTGTTGACCGACTGCTTGGAGTGATCCCCGACGTTGCAGAGTTGGCAGACGAGGTCCGCGAGGCAGAGCAGGAGGGCGATCGGATCACCCACGCGATTCTCCGCAAGCTTGACTCAGCTGCCAAGCCGTACGTTGATGTCGGCGACCTTCACACCCTTGCCTCGGCTGTTGACGACATTGTCGACCATGCGGAAGAGGCCGCGGACATGATTGGCCGCTATGGCATTGAGGCCCCGATGATTCAAGCCAGTGAGCTTGGTGGGGTACTGGCCGAGTCTGCCTCAGAGGTTGCGGGTGCACTCAAGGATCTTCGCAAGGGCAACGACCTCACCTCGAGGATCGTTGAGCTTCACCGGCTTGAAAATGAGGGTGATCGGATCAGCCGGGATGGACTCGGAGCTCTCTTCGCCGGTGGCATTGACCCGATGGTTGTGATCCGCTGGAAGGACGTTTACGAGTCGCTTGAACGGGCAGTTGATGCATGTGAGGGAGTTGCCCACGCACTCGAAACGCTCACCCTCCGGCGCGGCTCAGCCTAACCAGCCTGAAATACCCGCAAAATGGGTGTGAACGAGTTGTTAACAAGGGCGCCCGGTAGTTGCCCAAACGCCTCGTTTACCGTTACAGTCCCGTTGGCAATGTCGATCATTGATTCCCTGGAAGCAGCCCTTCCAGACACCGCACCCCATGTCTCAGGATCCGCAACCGTACGCGCGGCCGTTGTCGATCGCGATTCCGGGTTTGCGACGGTACTCCGCCGCAGGGCTGAGGCACTTGGTTGGCAACAGCGAGACCTGACACAGGTTCCTGCGATCGACGCGCTGGTGGCGATGCGCCTCCACGTACTTGTGATTGACCCGCTTCTGATGGGACCACAGTGGGCTGAGACGATTGAGTACTTGCGCGGGAATCTTCCAGAGCTCGCAATCATTGTCACAACAGGGCCAAGCTCAGTCGGACAGCGCGTCCGCGGCCTGCGTGCCGGTGCTGACGATTGGATTACAAAGCCTTGCCATCCCGAAGAGCTGATTGCCCGGATCGAGTCTGTGATGCGGCGTCGCAAGCCAGCGCCAATGCTCACACGTGAGCCGATTGTTGCCGGTGAGCTTGTCATCAGGGCCGACCAGTTCCAGGCCTTCTGTGAAGGCCGGAGCCTCGACTTGACGAGGCGTGAGTTTGAGCTTCTCCACCTCCTTGCGGACAACCCGGGGACGGTGCTTGAGCGCGAGGAGATCTACCAACGTGTCTGGGGATTCCAGATGGCGCATGGCGACCGTTCCGTTGATGTCTTCGTTCGGAAGCTCCGCCAGAAGATCACAACCTTCTCGCCTAGCTGGGATTACATCCACACTCACTTCGGTGTCGGCTATCGCTTTGCTCCGGAGCCTCCAGTTGCCGAGAAGCCCGAGTCGGGCAAGTCAGCCAAGGCTCAAAGCAGCAAGCCCAAATTGGGCTCCAGCCGTAAAGCTGTAGCCCCAGCAGGCTGATGACCCAGTCCGTGGCAGCACGGATTGGAATTGTGCTCCTCCTGGCGCTTGGCGTCTGGAAGCTTCCCGGGGGAGGCAAGGCCGCCGCGGCCACTTGGGATGCGCTTGGAGCTGTGATGCTCGCGCTGATCGCATGGACTGCATGGAGATTCGGTCGCGAGCATTGGCTTGATCTCGACCGGCTTGAGGAAGCTGGTCGTCTGGTGGTCTACGGGACAATTGGGATCTTCCTGTTGGCGTTGGCCGGGCGGACTTTGCTTTGGAGCTCTGCTCCAGGATCAATCCTTTGGCTGTGCATGATCGGGGCTGTTGGCGCGGGCGCCTATCGCTCCTGGCAACTATGGAAAGAGCTTTAGAGAACAAGCAGCAAAGTGTTGACTGAATGTTGCTGTGGTTGGCGCAAACAGTGGCTGACCTGTAACACCGTTTGCCCGATGGTTTCCCTATGCGGAGACTTCAACTTGAGTCTGGTCAGGCAACGATTGAGCTGATCATGGTCCTTCCAATAGTGTTCGCGCTTGGCTGGGGCGTCTGGCAGGTCTCGCTCGCCGGGCGTGCAGCTCAGCTGGCTGCCACTGCGGCGAGGGCGGGGGCAAGGGCCGTGTCTCTGGGGGCGGATCCCAAGACTGCCGTGATCCGGGCACTTCCTTCGTGGGAGGCAGGGAGGGTGAGGCTTGAGACGAGGGACGGGGCTGTGACAGCGCGCCTGCCGGTGCCGTCAGTGGGCCTTCCGATTGACCTTGGAACGGTGGTTGCAACCGCCCGGTTTCCAGTACAGGGAGGCTGATGGATTTGGTGCGGCTGCGCGGAGAGGAGGGTCAGGGTCTGGTGGAGACTGTCTCGATCATTCCAGTAGTGCTGCTCCTGATGGTCGCGATCGCCTCACTCGCTGTCTGGATGACAGCGGAGAGTGCGGTGGAGCAGGCAGCAGCGGCAGCCGCGGTCGCCTCCCTGGAGGGATCCGATCCGGTCTCTGCGGCCTCCCAATCAGCTCCGAAGTGGGCGCGAGGCGCCCTTCGCACCCAGAGCCTCGGCTCGCGCGGAGAGATCCGGGTAAGCGTCAGGCGTCTGCCGGCAGGTCCCTGGGTCAGCCTCTCGATGCCTGAGGCAATACTGCACGCGCCACTTGATGGAGTGCAAGGCTCGGTGAGAAGATGAGATGCATTGGGGTTGTTGGCTCCGAGGGAGTGGCGAGGGCAGCGGCAGCCGCGTTTGCGTTGCGCTTGGCTAACGGTTCGGCCGCCGGGCTCATCTCGCTTTCGTGCGAGGTTCAGATCCGCGACTCGGATCCCGAGCCGCCGAGTCCGGCCGCTGACCCTGGCATTCCTCCGGTCGCACCACCACCGGTCCCAAGCGCCGCACGGCTTTCCGCCCACCTGAGACGAAATGGCCATCCGGGACGAGCAACATGGCGTTTGGTGACAAGTCGCGTGAGCGACACGGAAGAGGCGCGATCGGTCATGGAGCTGCTTGGGGAAGAGATCGGCTGGCCTGTTGTGAGCATCTGCGGGCCATTGAGCGAGCACGCGATTGCACTGCTTTCTGAATGTGACTTCGTGGTCCTCGCGCTCTCGGCAGGTGTGCCACAGGGGCTCGCGGAGATTGCCTTTGAGCCGTTGGAGGAGTCGGGCTGCCGCACGGCCGTCGAGTGGTTTGAAAGCCCGGGACTGGGTGCCGTTCTCCCCATGGCCGGGATTGCTGTGCCCCCGGTTTGGACGGACCCCATCGCAAGGGCGTTGGACTCACTTGGGGTGGCAGCTTGACCTTCGCTCGACAACAGGCTGGTCAGCTGCGGAGAGGCCTTCCTTGTGGCCGCGTGATTACAGATCAGTCTGGTCAGGCAACGGTGCTGATGGTGGCGATCGTGTTTGGCGTTTTGGCCTGCTCCACGGTCGGTTGGGGAGTTGCAAGAGTTGCCGACCTCCGGCAGCACCAACAGGCAATTGCGGATATTGCAGCGCTGAGTGGTGCCAGGACAATGTGGTCCGGGGGCAGCCAGCTGAGCGCGGAGACAGCGGCGCGACAGGCGGCAGCTGCAAATGGAGTTGGTTCGTTGACGATCCTCCCTCCCGAGGCATCTGACCCTCCGCAGAGCATTCGGATCCGAGTCAACGATCCCATCCGCATCGGGGCTGGTGATCTAGCCATTAGCTTCGCGTTTCATCAGTCGAGTGCCGCTGCGGTTTCGGACTGGTTCGGAGGAGGCATGACTCCCGGTCCCGGGGACTACAAGGGGCCATTCATGTGGCGGCAAGGAAAGCCTATGCGCCCTGATGTGGCACTCGCATTTGATCGGATGCAGGGAGCCGCCCACCTGTCTGGAGTGGTCCTCACCATCAACAGCGCTTGGAGGTCAAGCACGGAACAGGCTGCACTGTTTGCAGCTCACCCTGACCCAAAGTGGGTCGCTCCACCTGGTCATTCTCTGCACCGGCTCGGGACAGAGCTGGATCTTGGGCCGCCTGATGCTTATGCGTGGCTGGCAAATCACGCTGGGGCATTCGGATTTGTGCAGCGCTACTCATGGGAAGCGTGGCACTTTGGGTACACCCGCAGTCCGGGCAGTTCCGCAGTTGGCTTTGGCCGGAGAACCTTGGCCTCAGGCGGGCCCCCAACGGGAGCTCAGCCGGGGGCAGGAGCGCTACAGGCCTGGGTTCCTGCCCGTTACAGAGACCTCATCCTGACCGTCTCCAAGCGCAGGGGCGTGTCTGCCGCACTGCTCGCGGCCCAGATAAGAGCGGAGAGCGACTTTCAGCCGGGGATTGTTTCTAGCGCAGGCGCTCAGGGGATCAGTCAACTGATGCCAGACGAGTCGACCCGGCTGCGAGTAGACCCGTTCGACCCGGCTCAGGCCATTGATGCGCAGGCGAGGCTGATGCGGCAACTGCTCGCAAGGTTTGCTGCTGTCCCGCTAGCCCTTGCGGCGTACAACGCTGGGCCCAATGCTGTGGCCCGCTGCGGCTGCGTTCCCAACTACACAGAAACCCAGACTTATGTGCGCAGAATTCTCGGCTGGCTCAGAGATGGTGAGGCCAACATGGTGGTGAGGCTGATCAGCTAGGCGGGCGCAAGCTCGACGGGGATTCCGTTGAGTACTGCGTTGCCGCTCACCTGGTCCACAACGCCCTCGTCGGTGAGAATGTTGCTGTTGACACCCGCATGGCTGTTTGCCACATCACTGCGTGTGCCTGAAAGCCCATGACCCCAGCCGTGGGGAAGGCTTACAACGCCAGGGAGAATGTCCTCGGTTATCTCCACTGGTGCAGTCAGGTCGCCAGCTTTGGAGGTCACCTTGATGTTGCCGCCCGCCTCAATCCCGAGTGCTCCAGCATCAATCGGGTTGATCTGGAGGGTGCATCGGGCAGGGCCCTTAACCAAAGGCTCAATGATGTGCATCCACGAGTTGTTCGAACGCAGGTGGCGACGGCCAACAAGAACAAATCCATCATCTATCCGGTTGAGCGCTGCGATAACCCTTGGCACGTCAGCCATGAACTGTGGGGGAGCCACCTCAACCATCCCGCTGGGTGTCCTGAGGAAACCTGGCAGTCGAGGACTCAGGGCACCAAGGTCAACTCCGTGCTCGTCGACAATCAAGCGGTCCACGCTCAGACCATCGGGCTTGAGGCCGAAGCCGTCGCCGTGGGGTCCGCAACGCAGGAGAATGTCAAGCAGGCGCTCTGGTCCACGACGCTCGGAAACCTGGGAGACAACCTCCTCGGGCGTCATTCCAGCGGCAGCAGAGTTATGGCGGCCGAGTTCACTCTTAGCAACCTCCATGGCCACAAAGTCGTCAAGGCCAGTGATGTCAGAGTCGGCGGGTTGACCCGCGAAGATCATCGCAAGCTTGAGCAGCGTCTCCCACTCGTCCGGGAAACCATCCGGAAGGTCAACCACTGCAGGAGAGAAGTTCGCAATGTTGCGGATTGAGAGCTGGTAGAAGGCGAGGTCGTAGTGCGACTTGGCAAGTGGTGACGGCGACGGGAAGATGACATCCGCGTGGCGCGTTGTCTCATTCAAGTACGGATCAACGCTGATCATGAAATCCAGCCCGGCAAATGCCTTCTCCAGCCGGTCGCCGTTGGGAGCGCTGAGGATTGGGTTTCCGCCGGAGGTGATCATCACTCGGATCTGGCCTTCGCCTGGAGTGTCGATTTCCTCCGCCAGAGCTGCGGTGGGAAGCTCACCGAGTGACTCCTCAAGGCCACGGACGCGGGTGCCCCAGCGGCCGGTTGCGATACCGCGGCCCTTGCCCGGCTCACCAGCGAGTCCACCTGCTGCGGGGTCGGGGAACATGACTCCGCCTTCGCGGTCCAAGTTGCCGGTGACGATGTTCAGAACATCAATCAGCCATGAAGCTGTGGTGCCGAACTCCTGAGTGCACGTGCCAATGCGCCCGTAGACCGATGCTCTGTCGGCATTGCCAAGATCGCGCGCCAGCGTCCGGATCTCCTCCGCAGTGATCCCGCACTTGGGGGCAACCGTTTCAGGAGCGAAGTGCTCTGCTTCTGCGCAGATCTCGTCCACGCCGTTAAGAAGCGAAGCCTTGTCGCCCATCTTCTCAAGCCCCTTGCTGACGAACCCCTCATTGAGCAGAACATTGAGGAGGGCAAAGAGGAGAAACGCATAGGACAAGAGGGCAAGAAGCAGTAACGCCAACGTCAAAGCAAGGACAGATTGCTCCTGACTCATTTTCTTAGTTATAAATGCCAGTGCTGCTGCCATAAACGGGAGGATG
>JAPLCH010000032.1 GCA_026392325.1 Solirubrobacterales bacterium
AAGCCGAAATGAGTTCAGGTTCCGTCGCTACCGCTAGGGAACGGCTACGGCCGTTCGCAGAGCACCAAGGTCTGGACGTTGACCACACCAGATCTCGACCGACAGGGCTCCCTGTCGCACGAGAATCTCAAGCCCGTTGACGCTTGGCACTCCCATGGCAGTGGCGAGTTTGATCAGCTCAGTGGGCTGATCTGCATATACGAGGTCCAGAACCAGCCGACAGCCGTCGGGAGCCCGACCCTGATTAGGAAGATCAGAGAGGGAGCTTCCAGCAAGCAAGCCGACAGGGGTGGCATTGATCAAGACATCAAGATCACCAAGCTCCGCAACTGCCTCAACCCCGTCGAGCTCGGAGGCCAGCAGTTCGGATCGCACCGAGTTGCGATTCCACACGCGGGTTTGAGCAGCTCCTCCAGCCACAGCTGCGTGAGCCGCGGCCCTGTCGCTTCCGCCCGCCCCGAGTACTCCCACCGTCAGCCCAGAAAGGTCACTCATTCCAAGCGCGTCAGCTATCGCCGCGCCAATCGCCGGCGAGTCAGTGTTGTCAGCAAAGATCCTGCCGTCCTTGAAGGTCAGCGTGTTGGCAGCCCCAGTCGCACGAGAAGTCTCAGATGATTCATCAGCAACCTCAAAGGCCGCCTCCTTGTGGGGGATTGTCACGTTGATCCCGACAAAACCACTGGCAGGAAGCGCACGCACAGTCTCAGCAAACACTTCGACTGGGATCGGGAGCAACTGAGACTCCCATCCTTCGAGCCCAAGATCAGCAAATGCAGCCGCATGGAGCTGCGGGCTACGGCTGTGGGCTACTGGCCAGCCTGCAACACCGGTCAGGGGCATTTTGTTGGCGCCCTTCCCCCGTTGCCGTTCCGCGCTGCGTTGTAGGCGTTTACAGCCTGATCAAATCCAGACTGAGAGCTGCTGAAAGTATGTTGACCGCAGGTCCACGGCTTGACGACGTAATAGAGAAAAGGGCTTTTCGCAGGGTTCGCAGCTGCACGGATTGACTCAATGCCGGGATTACCAATTGGACCCGGTGGCAACCCCTGGCGGTTCCGGGTGTTCCACTGCGACTGACTCGCAAGTTGGGACTGAAGCAGCGGCTGAGTCCAGTTGCTGTATTGGAACCGGGTGGTTGCGTCGATCCCCAACGGGATGTGCTGGTGCAGTCGATTCCAGATCACAGCTGCCACCAGTGGGCGCTCAGAGGCCATTGCCGTCTCGCGTTCAATCATCGCTGCGATTGTCAAAATGTCGTACGCGGTCAGGTTCTTCGACTTTGCGTATGTCAGATTCACGGTTGAAAACTGCTGCTTGAAGGCGGTCACTTGTGCCTTCACAAGCTCCGTTGAGGTTGGCGGAATCTGCAGTTGATAGGTGGATGGGAACAGGAAGCCCTCAAGTGTCGAACCAGCCGGGGCTCCGTAAGCGCGCGGATTCAAGAGGGGTGATGACTTCGATGCCGAGAGATACGACCCCTTAATCCCCCTCGCTGCGACGACTGGGGAGATCTCCGTGCGGGAAAGCCCCTCCGGGATTGTGACCGCTTTGCCCTTCGCGACCGTGTTGCCAGTGAGCACGTCGATTGCTTCTGAGTAGCTCGCATCCTTGTTGAACACATAGGTGCCAGCGTTCAATTTCCCAGCATCGCCACCAAACCGGACGCGGAGAGCGAAGAGGTCCGCATTCGAGATCACCCCAGCATCCTCAAGTCGCTTCCCTATCGAGCCAACGGTCGATCCCTTTGGAATAACGAGAACAACTGTCGACTTGGACGCCGAACCGTGCAACGGCTGGAAGAGAAGAAGCCACCCTGTGATGACAACGACTACCCCGAGCAACCCGCAGGCAGCAAGTAGACGTCTGGCCCGGATTGTCACTTGGTTTCCTTTGTCAAGAGCCAACGCTCCAGCAGTACGGCCGCAGCTCGAGAGTCCTCGCTTGAAGACCCACCAATCTCTTGCGCGGCCTTGGTGGTCAGTCTCTCGTCAAAGAGTTCAACTTCCACAGCAGGGACCAGAGCCGCCAAGCGCCCGGCGAAGGCCCGTGCTCGCCCACTCTGAGCCGTTGGCCCCCCGTCAAGTCCGAGGGGCAGTCCGACAACAACCGTGCCAGCATCAAGCTTTGTGAGGAGATCTGACAGCTGGGACATCCCAGCACCAGAGTCAGGCCGCTCGACCGGATCCAGAGGACTCACGATCGTTCCTGACGGGTCACTGCTCGCTACTCCACAGCGCGCCGCGCCGTGGTCAAGGGCAACAACTCTGCTCATTTCAGGATCGACTCGATTACCTCACGTGCGGCAGCAAGTGCGGCAGGCGTCTTGTCGGGTTCCCTACCTCCAGCGCGGGCCATTGAATCCTTGCCCCCGCCTCCGCCACCAACTGCTCCAGCAGCGGCTGAAACAACTGCACCGGCCTTGAGGCCGCG
>JAPLCH010000234.1 GCA_026392325.1 Solirubrobacterales bacterium
AAATTGGCGCCTTGGCTGCCTTGGATTAGCAGTGATTGAGGAGATTGCGATGGTGCGTAGCTCTTCAGCCAATCCGTCCTCGCGGGGCACGACTGAGAGCAGCGCTCCGAGTCCCTTCCCGAGTCCGCTGGCGCCGCGCGATCCTGTGGATCCAAGTCCGGCCCCAAGTCCTGATGATTTCTTCGCTGGTTCGCCCATATCAGTAATACCTCCGTTTAGTTCTTGTAAGTAATTTAGGCACGGGCCGCAACTTCGCGGGCCAAGGCGACATAAGCCTCAGCTCCTGCGCAATGCGGGTCGTGATGGATGACAGGAAGGCCGTGACTTGGTGATTCGCCAATACGAACATTCCTGGGAATCACCGTGTCAAAGACCAAGCGGGGAAAGTGGGTGCGCAGCTCCCGCTCAACATCACGTGACAGCCTGGTGCGCGGGTCGTGCATCGTCAAAACCAAGCCACAGACAGTGAGGTTTGGGTTGAGCTGGCGCTTTACAAGTTCAAGGGTTTCAAGAAGTCCAGCGAGGCCCTCCAAGGCGTAGTACTCAGACTGAACTGGGACGATTACCTCGTCGGCTGCTGCGAGAGCATTGACCGTCAATGGGCCGAGAGAAGGTGGACAGTCGAGGATTATGAACTCGAACCTGTCGCGAATCGAGTCCAGAGCTTCTTTAAGTACATGTTGAAAGTCAGCCTGTTGTGGAAGCTCTACCCCAGCACCAGCGAGGGCTGGTGTTGCTGGGATGACGGAGAGGTTGTTTATGCGGCTTGAACGGATCGCTGCAAGTGTGGGTGCTGCTCCGGAAAGAACGTCGTAGATCGATGGGCTCAGGTCTTTCTCAAGTCCAACCCCGACCGTTGCGTTTGCCTGTGGGTCAATATCAACCAGGAGAGTTGAGTAGCCGGCCTCGGCTACTGCTGCGGCAAGGTTGACTGCGGTGGTTGTCTTGCCGACGCCGCCCTTCTGGTTTGCGATTGCGTAGATCCTTCCCATGCACCAAAAGGTACCCTTGGGTTCGGTCGGAATCCTTATTTGGCGGGGCTGCGGACCTATCAGAGGCCGAGTGGGCGCTTCACTGCGATGCCAGCCCTACGGGGAAATCGATCCGGCGTTGGGCTGATCTTCCTGCTTAGGACAAGATTTCTGCGTCCGCCCTTTGGCCATGGGTTGACGGGCAATAGCTCGGGCGCGCTCAGGCCGAGGGCATCGGCTGCAAAGGTACCGGCGTCGGCCTCTGCTGGCTCAAGCTTCGCTTTCCATGCAACGACCAGGCCTCCATCGCGGAGCAGTGTCGCCGCGTATTCAAGAATGACTGGGAGCTGAGCGACTGCTCTGGCAATAACAACATCGATGGTTCCGGCACCGTCATCCCATTCCTCAGCACGCGACCAGACGGTTTCGATGTTCGTGATCTCCGCCGCCTTGGCTGCTTCCTGAATGAACTCACAGCGCTTACGGTTCGCGTCAACCGCAAGAACAGTGGCATCAGGAAGACAAGCCGCCAGGACAAGTGATGGGATTCCGCAACCAGCACCAAGGTCCGCAATCCGGCTGGCGTCTCTAAGTTCAGGCACCTTGAGGGCCACCAGAGAGTCGGCAATATGAACATCAACGCCCTGGAGTGGGTCCTTTACCGCTGTTGGTGCGTGCTCATCGGAGAGGCTTACCAGTACAGAAAGCAGCGCTTCTTCGGCTGATTCAGGTGCGGGAAGGTCTTTCAGGAGCTCTCTGAGTCGCTTCCGGGCCCTTGAGGGCACCTGGTCGGACCGTTTCATGTGAAACGGTCAGTCTTCGAGGGGTTCAACTACAAGCCTGCGTTCAGGCTCTCGGCCCTCACTGGTTGTGTCCACATCTTCACGCTCGCGAAGGTACTCATGGACAACTCGACGCTCTGAGGCTGACATTGGGGGAAGTGCGACGCTCTCTCGGTCCTCGACCGCCTTATCGGCTGCCTCGTCTGCAATCTCCCGAAGCTCAACGGCGCGACGCTCGCGCCACCCACCAGCATCAAGCTCAACGCGACGTATGTCTGTCCTGTCTACCGAGGCAGCCCTGTAGGCGATGTGCTGAAGCGCGTCAAGGGTGTTGCCGTGTCGGCCGATCACCTGTCCGAGGTCAGGCCCGTCGATGTCAACGCGAATGATCTCTCCGTCGTCAGCAAGCGTTACCCGTGCATCCGGATCAAGCGCCTCAACTGCTGCGTTGATCACGGTCCGTACCTTTTCTTCAGCGCTCATCTGCGCCTCCCAGTCCTCTTGCGGTTTTTCTTTGATGGTGGTGGCCCACCCTTTGCCTTCGGCTTGTCTGTGCCACCGGAAGTCTTGCCCTCAGGCTTCTTGTCCTTCGAGTTGCCGGTTTCTTTCTTCTCCTCAGCAACGGACGATCCCTGCTTATCCTTGGCCGCGTCGGCTGCTCCACGCAGTCGGGACATAAAGCCAGAGGTCTCTATCTCAACCTCAGCAAGCGCACTATCGGCGGCCATTAGTGCCCCTGATGGCTCTGTCAACTTGACGCCACCAGAGAGCCTCTTGACCACATACTGCTGCCCAACAGTCCAAGTGTTGGTCGTGATCCAGTAGAGGATCAAGCCGGCTGGGAAGTTGAGAATGAAGAAGACGAACATCAACGGCATGGCCAGCATGATGTTCCGCTGTGTCTTATCCATTGTTGTAGTCATCATCAAGCTTGATCCGAGCTGCGAGCCGACATAGAGAACAATCAACGTCACGAGGACAGCACCAGTTGCCTTGGTGGTCAGGTCCGGGATGAAAAGAAACTTCTGTTCAGTTGATCCTGGTACCTGTCCGCATGAGACTTGGTTGACGGTCTTATGGATACTCGCTGCGTAAGTTGTGATCTCAGGGCAAATATCAACCTTGAGACGCTCGCTGAGAAGGTAGAAGAGGGAAATAAACACTGGCATCTGGGCCGCAAGAGGAAGGCATGAGGCAAGAGGGTTGATCTTGTTCTCCTTGTAGAAGCCCATCAACTCCTCATTCAACTTCTGACGTTTCTCTGCTTTGACAGTCGCGCTGTCCTCAGGCTTACCCTTGTATTTGGCCTGGATTGCCTTGATTTCCGGCTGGTGTGCCTGCATGGCCTGCATTGAACGGATCTGCTTGATCGTTAATGGGATGAGAACTGCACGGACAAGAACAGTCAGGCCAATGATTGAAAGGCCCCAGGAGCCGAGGACCCCGTAGATCTCAACCAGAAGCCAACCGAAGACGTCGATTAGCGGTTTGAGCGCATCGCTGATGATGTTTGCGGTTATGAACATGGTGTTCACAGTTAGGAGGCCGTTCCGTGTTGATTGTGGTCAATGCAGCTGTGCGCCCTGAAAAGGTGTTGATCTGCGACCTTGTCCACACCACCGTGGCTGAACGGGTTGCACCGCAACACCCGCCATGCGGCGAGAACTGTTCCGCGAAGTATGCCCAACTCTTCAACTGCCTGAATTGCGTACCGGGAGCAGCTCGGCTCGTACTTGCAACGCGGGGCAAGGGAAGGTGAGATCCAACGGGACCAGATCATTACTGGGATAAGAAAGATCCTTCGGGCCAGAGGCACATGGTTGACGCCGGACTCAACCACCGGATGAGTCCTCGGAAATCATTGCCCCTGACTGGGCAAGCAGCTCGTGCAGTTCCTGCTGTACACCTTCAAGGCCTTTGGACTCAACGAAGGAAGAGGCTTCTCCCCGTGCGACAACGACAATGTCTGTCCCTGGTGTCACCTGAGCGACCTCAACGGCAAATGCCTCCTTGAGTAACCGCTTTACCTTGTTGCGCTCAACAGAGCCTCCGACCTTGCGTGAAACCGACAGGCCAAGGCGTGCCGGTTCATCATCACCCCTTGGAAAGGAGTGAAGAACGAAAACCCTGCTTGCGTGAGACCGACCGCTTCTGTACACCCGATCGAAGTCAGCACTGCGGGTTATTCGCCCGCGACGCCCTTCGGAGCCAGCCACTAGACCGTGAGGCGCTTGCGGCCCTTGGCGCGGCGACGGGCAAGAACCCGGCGACCAGCCTTAGT
>JAPLCH010000059.1 GCA_026392325.1 Solirubrobacterales bacterium
CACGGGCTTGGTACGAGGTGAAGGCGGAAACCGCACCAGGATAGGTGGGCCCTTCTGCGACGATCACATCACCCGGATCGATCAGGATTTTGCAGACAAGGTCAAGCACTTGCTGCCCGCCAGTGGTGACGATCACGTCATCCGGGTCAACCTTGACTCCCTCTGCCTCCATGACGAAACGAATGCAGTCCCTGGCGATTGCGAGGCCTTCCGTTGGCCCGTATTGAAGTGCGTTGGCCAACTCTTCCGCGGCGATTTTGCTCATCAGTGCGGCGTAGGAATCACGCGGGAATGTTGACGTGTCTGGGAGGCCTCCCGCCAGAGAAATCACCTCAGGGCGTTCGGTGATCGACATCAGGTCGCGCATTGCAGAGGACGTCATGCTCGCCGTCCGCTTGGCGAAGAGCTTGCCGTAGCGCTCGATCGCGCGTGATTGCGCTCGACTCTGGTCGGCTTGATCGCCCAACGAAGGTTTCGAATTATTCTCAGTCACAGCCTCATGGACGGTACCGAAGGGCTGCCCCGGGACCCGTCGCTGATTGCTTGTCATCCGAGGAGCGCTACCGTGACCGCTCCGGATGAGCCAACGCGGATTGATACTCGCCGTGATCGACGGCCTCAGAGCTGATGCCATTGAGCGGGCTGTTGCAAAGGGCACGGCGCCGGTCCTCGCCCGGCTTATGGGAGAGGGCGTATATGTGGATAACTGCGTTGCTTCCTTCCCCTCAGTGACTCCCGTATGCGCTGCCACGATCACCACAGGAACTGGCCCTGATCAGCATCTGATTCCTTCGATGAACTGGTACAGCCGGGAGGACCGAAGGTATGTCGAATACGGGTCAAGTTTCTCCGCTGGGAGAAAGGCTGGAATTGCCCGAACGCTTACTGACACCGTCTATTCGATGAACAGGGATCACCTTTCCCCGAAAGTGCCAACAATTTTTGAGTCGCTTGATGACGCCGGCTTCAGGACCGCGGGGACCACCTATCTGATTTACAGAGGTCGGCATGAACACCACCCTTCACGCGACTCACGCCTTGCGCGCTTGGCAGCCAGCACCCTCTTCAGGGACCCGGTGCTTGGACCAAAAGAACTGTTCTACGCGGACATCTTCTCCTCGCAGCGAACAAGCTGCCGCTCACAGCTGGGCCTGCCGGGAGTAAGGGATCGACACGCTGGATGCGTCGGGTCGGAAATGGTCGGCCGGGACGACTTCGACTTCCTGCTGCTCTCCCTGCCTGACAACGACACGCATTCGCACAAGAACGGACCTGACGCTCAGGTTGAGTCGGTTGCTGAGGCCGACAGGCAACTTGCCCGGCTTGCAGACACAGCCGGCGGAGTCGACAACCTTCTCGAGCGATACGGGATTGTCATTGCTGCTGACCACGGCCATGCGCTTGTCACTGAGACGGTTGATCTCCTTGGCGCATTCGAGGACTGGTGGGTTAGGGCTCCGCGAGGAAGTGGAATTGAGGCAGAGGAGATAGCTGTCGGCTTGGCCCAAAGGTCAGCGATGGTTTATGTCCTCAGGTCGGACAACCGTGAGGCGACAGCGGAGCGCGCAGCAGCCGACGCACTCAGGGCCCGTGGCGTTGACATGGCGATGCTCATGGGACATGGAGAGGCGCGGATTCTCAAACTTGGATCGGAGCTTCGCTTCGCCCCGGGTGGGGACCTGGTCGACGCACATGGCGGCACCTGGTCGGTTGATGGCGATCTTTCCGTTCTCGGCATGAAGATCGGCGATGGGATCATCTCCACCCCGAACTATCCGGATGCACTTCGAAGGGTCTGGTCGGCACTCAGCTGCCGTACGGCCGGGGATGTTCTCCTCTCTGCTTCCCCTGGAGCCGAGTTCCTTGACTGGGGTGGGTCCTCGCACTTGGGTGGAGGGAGCCACGGCTCACTGCATGCATCCGACAGCCAAGGCGTTTTGCTCTGGGCTGGGACAGGTCCAGACTCCCGGGCGGCACGAGACGAGTGGAGCATCCGCGACATTGCAGGGATTGTCCGCGAGCATTTCGATCTTGACCCAAACGTTGCGACGCTGGCTTCCAGCTGAGGCACTAGCTGCCTGCTTGGTGTTCTGCGCGCGCGAAATATCGCACAGCATGGCGACCTGATCCAGCATTTCATTCTTGGCTTGCTCCTCTGCGACAAGGCACAACTCCACGGTTGAACCCGGCGATCGAGACGGACAGCAAGGCGACGGCCGCGATGTCCGCGTGTCTCAAGCCCGGCTTACCTCGTGGCACGAACGGCAACAGGAAAAGAGCGAGGAGCGGAAG
>JAPLCH010000008.1 GCA_026392325.1 Solirubrobacterales bacterium
TCAGCGCCGACAGCGCGAACTTCATCTTTGAAGAGGGTTCTCAACGGTTCAACGAGGTTGAATTTGAGGTCGTCTGGCAGTCCACCAACATTGTGGTGGGACTTGATCGTAGAGGCGCCTGTTCCCCCGCCTGATTCGATTACATCCGAGTAGAGGGTGCCCTGGACCAGGAAGTCCGCTCCGTCAATCCGTTCGGCCTCCTCCTCGAACACACGGATGAACTCTGCCCCGATCGCCTTTCGTTTGGCCTCTGGGTCTGTAACACCTGAAAGTCGCTTTAGGAAGCGCTCTTCCGCGTCAACAGCGACGAGTGGAACCCCGAAATGGTCCCTGAACGCCTCGATGACCTGCTCACCTTCATTTTTCCGCATGAGACCGTGGTCCACAAACACGCAGGTAAGGCGATCACCAATGGCACGGTAGACAAGCAGAGCAGCAACCGAGGAGTCGACTCCTCCGGAGAGTCCGCAGACAGCACGGCCATCCCCCACCTGTTCGCGGATGAGCTCTATCTGCTCAGCGACAATGCTCGCAGGCGTCCAATCGCGGCGACAGCCACAGATGTCCTCAAGGAAGGTCCTGAGCACTTCCTGTCCGTATGGCGTGTGGACAACCTCAGGGTGGTACTGAATTCCATAAATCCGTCTGGCCTCATCCTCAAACGCTGCAACTGGCGAGGCTGGCGAAGAAGCAAGTGCCTGAGAACCCGGTGGCGGGGTAAAGACCGCGTCCCTGTGGCTCATCCAGCAGGTTTGCTCGGTTGGCTGGCCGGCGAGAAGTCGGCCGTTGTCTCCAACCGTCAGGTCCGTACGGCCAAATTCGCCCTGATCCGCTGCCTGAACATCGCCTCCAAGTGAATGGGCCAGCATCTGCATTCCGTAACAGATGCCCAGTACCGGAATCCCGAGTTCAATCAGCTCCTTCTCAAGAACGGGTGCACCCTCACCAAAGACAGATGCGGGACCACCGGAAAGGATCAGGCCCTTGGGCTTACGGCGAGCGACTTCCTCTGCTCCAACATGATGCGGAAGCAGCTCAGAGCACACCCCGAGCTCACGGATGCGTCGTGCGATCAGTTGGGCGTATTGCCCTCCGTAGTCAAGGACGACCACCTCTTCAGTTGAAAGCGGAACGCCGTCCGCGCCTGCTCGTGCCGGTGAGTCGGTCAACTTGACATTGGGATTGTCGCTCTCACCCAACGAGCGAGGCTGACTTGCCAGATCCGGACGATCCCATGCCAACACCCTGGGATCGCTGCAGGTACTTGCCTTCCGTCTGCAGGGAAGGCGCGACCATCAGTTCTGCCTTGTTGAACTCGGCCATGTCCTGATAGCCACATGTGGCCATCGAAGTACGAAGGGCGCCCATCAGGTTCAGAGTGCCGTCGTTCTCTCGCGCTGGCCCAAGGACAATCTCCTCCATGGTTCCGGTGGAAGGGGTCGAAACCCGGGTTCCCCTCGGCAGAGTCGGGTGGAATGTCGCCATTCCCCAGTTGAATCCTCGCCCTGGAGCCTCGGATGCGCGAGCCAGTGGGGAGCCGATCATGACTGCGTCGGCGCCACAGGCAACGGCCTTGGCGATATCGCCACCGTTCTTCATGCCGCCATCGGCAATGACCTTCACATATTCGCCTGTTTCAAGCATGTGCTGGGAGCGCGCAGCTGCCACATCGGCAATTGCAGTGGCCTGCGGAACACCAATGCCAAGAACCCCGCGAGTAGTGCAGATGGCGCCTGGCCCTACGCCCACAAGCACGCCAGCTGCGCCAGTGCGCATCAGGTGAAGTCCGGTGTGGTAGGAAGCGCAGCCACCCACGACTACAGGTATCGGAAGGTCTGCGATGAACTCTTTGAGGTTCAGCGGGGGCCGACTCTCGTCGGATGAAACATGCTCCGCTGAAACGACCGTCCCCTGGATAACGAGGAGGTCGAGACCTGCCTCAAGAACAGCCTCGTAGTGGGCCTTAACCCGCTGGGGTGTGAGCGAAGCGGCAGCTACAACACCATGGGCCTTGATCTCTTGAATTCGCTGGGTGATCAGTTCCGGCTTGACTGGCTCAGAGTAGATCTCCTGCATTGCACGGGTTGCCTCATCGGGTGGAAGCTTCGAGATGCGCTCAAGCTGCTCCTCCGCGTCGGCATAGCGACAGAAGATTCCTTCAAGGTTGAGGACGGCAAGACCGCCGAGCTTTCCGAGGATCCCAGCCGTCGTTGGGGAGACAACGCCATCAAGCGCTGATGCCAAGAGTGGGAGTTCAAATCTGTATGGGCCAAGAGTCCATGAGATGTCAACGTCATCAGGGTCTCTGGTGCGTCGAGACGGGACGATGGCTACATCATCGAATCCATATGCCCTTCGGGCCTTCTTGCCTCTGCCAATTTCAATGTCCATTGGGGCGGACCTCCTTCAGGGCGAACGGGTTTTCTGATCCTCCTGGCGGCAACCTTGAGGTGTCGCGACAGTAGCACCGGCTTCGGAGGGCAAGCGGAGGCTTCCCCGCAGATTGGGAACTTCTGGAGGTCAGACGCCTGCAGGAACGGCGAGGTCGCGAAGCTCAACTTCGTCGAGCATTCGGCCAACCGCCGCCGGGTCAACTATCCCCGCACCGAAGTGCTGGGTTGACTCTGCCCCACAGGCGACAGCGCGGCGAATGCAATCAAGTGGGCTTGACTGCGCATATCGGGCCGCGACAAAACCTGCGAGGAACGCGTCGCCTGAACCGGTGGCCGAACGAACCTCCTGCTCAGTGACTGTGGCCCGCACCAGCTTGGGCACTCCTCCGTCAAATACTCTGGCAACGCACCCTTCCGGTGTCGTCACAACCGCCTCTTGCGGGCCAAGATTGACTATTTCGCAGACCGCTTGGGCCGCGTCCTGGTCCTCGGTGAACTCATAGCCGACCAGACCCTCAGCCTCAACAAGGTTAGGCGTGACGACTGAAGGCTCTGCGCGCACTGCCAGACGGAGCGGCTCACCTTCGGTGTCAACGATCGAGTCAACCTCCAGCCGGCGGAGCTCTCGGATCATCTGGGCGTAGGCGTCAGAGGGCACACCAAGCGGAAGGCTTCCGGCAAGCACGCACATCGTTGCGCCACGGGCAAGGTAGCGAAGCTTCTCCATGAAGAGTTCGAACTCAGCATCCGACACGACTGGCCCTCTCTCATTGATTTCCGTGACCTGCCCTGTCGTCGGGTCAAGCACGGCAGTGTTCGTTCTTGATTCATCTTCAATCCGTACAAAGTCGTTGAGAACGGATTCCTCAGTCAGTGCCTCAATGATCTGTGTACCCGCATGGCCGCCGGCGAAGCCAGTTGCGATGACCGGCTGCCCCAACGCCTTGAGGACCCTTGCAACGTTTACCCCCTTGCCTCCGGGCAGTGTTGCTGCCGCTACTGATCGGTGACGCCGACCCACTTCGAGTCCCGGGACTTCGAGAGTCTTGTCGACGGCGGTATTGAGGGTGACTGTGATGATCATCAGAA
>JAPLCH010000018.1 GCA_026392325.1 Solirubrobacterales bacterium
CAAATACGGAGACAGGCCCTCGGCAACTTGACTCCGCAAGGGACGCGATTGGGCTGCTCACAGAGGCTCGCGAGCGGACGTTGGCGATAGTCAACGGGCTGGAGCAGCAAGACCTTGACCGCGTCCTCGACCCGGTCATGTCGCCCGTTGCGTGGGACCTTGGCCACATCGCCGCGTTCGAGGACCTCTGGCTCGTGCACCACGCGACGGGCCGCAGACCCCTGCGCGATGACCTCGCCGAAACGTACGACGCCGTTGCTTCGCCCCGGGCCGAGCGCCCTCACCTGCCATGGCTCCGTTCCGATGGTGCCTTTGACTACATGCAGGCGGTTCGTGAGCGGACGCTTGAGGCGTTCGCGAGCGCCACTCCTCCAAGTGCGGAGATAGTGGAACTCGTCGTTCGGCACGAACATCAGCATGCGGAGACGATTCTTCAAACCGTCACCCTCGCCCGCGTTGCATGGACCCCCGACCTTCCCAAAGCCCCACCCGAGCCACCAGCCGGTCAGTCAGCAAGAGGAGGAGTTGACTTCGTGAGCATTGACGGCGGAGAGTTCCTGCTGGGTGCCACCGCAGACGGATTCGCTTACGACAACGAACGCCCGAGGCATGAGGTCAAGGTTGCCCCATTCCAGATCGGCCGTACTCCCGTGTTGAACGGCGACTGGCAGGAGTTCATGGACGCAGACGGTTACGAGCGTGAAGACTGCTGGACTGAAGCCGGGCTGAACTGGCGTGCCAGGTGGGTGGACTGATGGCGGCGAGTGGCGCGGCGGGGAACTTGGCGAGCTTGACCCGCTCCGGCCAGTGGTCCACATCAATGCCCACGAAGCTGAGGCCTTCGCGCACTTGAATGGCTCAAGGCTCCCAACCGAAGTCGAGTGGGAGTTCGCGGCTGTGATGGCAGCAGACCAGTCAGCAGCTGCCAATCTGGACACGGTTGGACTTGGCACTCACCGGCTCCCTCACGCCGGGGGCACCGAGGGAACACCCTTGGGAATGATCGGGAACACATGGGAGTGGACTGCTAGTGCCTTCACCCCCTATCCGGGGTTCAAATGGCACCCTTACGCTGAGTATTCTGAGCCGCACTTCGGCCCCGAGCACCGCGTCCTGCGCGGCGGCTCATGGGCCACACGCTCAAGGGTTGCAACCAAAACCTTTCGCAACTGGGACCTGCCCCAGAGGCGCCAAATATTCAGTGGAGTGAGGCTCGCGCGATGAGTCGCACCCCGACGCCACAGCAGTTCAGCCTCCAGGTGTTCCTTGACGACAGGGCGGAGCGCTCACTCCCCGGGGATGTGCTCGAAGGGCTTACCTCAAGCCCGAAGTGCATTGCCCCAAAACACTTCTACGACGCCCGCGGCTCTGCTCTTTTTGAAGACATAACGAGACTGCCCGAGTACTACCCAACGCGAGCCGAGCGGGAGATCCTCAGCACCCACGGTCGCCAGATTGCTCAGATCACCAAGACGAGAGAGCTCGTCGAACTCGGCTCGGGTGCAGCTGAGAAGGCGCTGCTCCTGATCGAACCGATGCTCGCAGAGGAAAGCCTTGAGCGATATGTCCCCGTTGATGTTTCGGAGACCGCACTGCGTGAAGCTTCGGAGGCGATCGCGACACTTCACCCCGAGCTGACCATCCATGGCGCGGTCGCGGACATAACCCGCCACCTTGGCGACCTGCCGCAAAGCAGCGGTGGTCGGACTGTCGCGCTGCTTGGTGGAACGATCGGCAACTTCCGCCCGTCCGATCGCATCAGGCTTCTGCGTGAGATGGCGACCTTCGCCGGCCACGATGGTCATGTCCTGATTGGCATGGACAAGGTCAAGGACCCCGCCGTGCTCGTAGCCGCCTACGACGACGCAGCTGGTGTGACAGCGCAGTTCAACCTGAACCTGCTCGCAGTGATCAACCGGGACTTGGGCGCTGACTTCAAGCAAGAGGACTTCGCCCATGTCGCCCTTTGGGATTCAGAAAACGAGTGGATTGAGATGCGCCTTCGAGCCCTGCGCGATGTGACCGTGACAATCCGCGACCTGAACCTCAAGGTTTCCTTCGCCGAGGGGGAGGAACTTCAGACTGAGACGAGCGCCAAGTTCACGCGGTCAAGAGCGAAGGCTGAACTGGCAGGAGTCGGATTGCAGCTGGCCGACTGGTTTGAGGATGACGCCGGGCGCTTTGCCCTGGCGCTCGCCCGTCCGTCCGACTGAAGTCTGCCTGTGCGTGGGCGACATCAGGCCGCCGGATACCCGTGTGCGACATTCCAGGCTTCAACCTTCTTGTTCGAGTCAATCGAGCACCAGATTGCCGTTCCAAGCCAGATCGGAATACCGAGGATCAGCCAGATGAGAGTGAAGCTCAAGAGGAAGTTCACTGCGGAGATGATGGTGAAGACGATCCCGTTGTTGTTGTCATCGGCGTAAAGGTGGCCGGCTCCGGGCCAGACGATTGACAGCAGGATGGCGATGCCACCGGTGCGTGCACCAGCGGGCCTCGGGACATATGCAGATGCTCCAGCTTGGCTTTGAGCTACTCCACAGTGAGGGCAAATGACAGCGCGGTTGTCGATCTCTTTTCCACATGCCCTACAGAATGTGGGTCCGGTGTTCTGAACCGCAGCAGGGCCTGGTGCAGCAGTTGCTGGCTCACGCCTGTCGGTCCATGCAGTGCCATCCCAGTAGCGACGCCAACCGGGGTTCTGGGTGTCCGGATACCAACCTTCTGCTGGCGCCGTGCTTGAGGGTTCTATTGGCGCCGTGCTTGAGGGTTCTATTGGCGCCGTGCTTGAGGGTTCTATTGGCGCCGTGCTTGACGGTTCTATGGGGGCAGTGCTTGACGGGCCGGCTGGATCAGCCGATCCGCCTTGAACTTGATCTTCAGGCTCGTTCTGTTCACTCATTCAGCTAAGCCTGACAGAGTTTGCGCACAGCACAAGGTCAATTGCTGAAAAGTCTCTCGCCGCAACGGCGACGGACCGACCGGCCAGCTATCCGAAGGCATATCGAAACTTCGTTCCATTGCAGTACTTGCGCAGCTTGCCACCAAGCGATGACCCGTGAGACCTGTTCTCTTTGCTTGGCACATATTTCACATCGGCTCGCCAGCCAGTGGGACCTGACCCACTCTGCAATCCGTAACCGGTTCCGCGACCTACGGCCGGTGGGTATTCGTCGCGGTCGTAGCCGCGCTTGGTCGGGATGTTCCGCAGAAGGCGCGTGCGCCGGGCACTTGCACCTGTGCGGTTGACAACAAGGACGCTCGGCCAACCCTTGCGGATCGCCGCGATTGCGTGGGCTCTGATCCTTGGGTATTTGGACCGGCTGAACACGAGAGTCACAACTCCTCGCGGTCTCAGCCTGCAAGCGGCAGTATCAGCGGTGGCCGCCGAAGCATTTGGACCACCAAAGCCTGATGTGCTGCTCGTGACAGTCGGTATCAAGACTCCCGCCGCCACGGTCGAAATAACCAACGATGCAACGAATGTGTGTCTGATCGCCTTGGGACTCACTCTTTTGTGGATGTTAACAGCGCAGGAAGTCCGCGGGATTCGATTCCCGATGGTGCCACGCCTCCCGCGCACACCGTTACGCTGCCTTCCATGGATATTTCAAAGCAGTCAGCACTTGTAGCGGGTGGCGCCTCCGGCCTCGGAGCAGCCACAGTCAGGGTCCTTCACGCAGCCGGAGCGGAAGTGACGATCGCCGACCGGGATGAGGAGCGTGGTTCAGAGCTCGCAAATCAGCTTGGCGATGGCGCTCACTTTGCCCACATGGATGTGACGGACGCAACCACAGTTGAGGCTGCCGTTCAGCACGCTGCCTCCCTGGAAGGCGGGTTGCGCATCAGCGTCTGCTGCGCAGGGATTGGTTGGGCAGAGCGCACCGCTTCCAAGCACGGTGCCCACAGCCTTCAGCCGTTTGAGACCGTGATCGCCGTGAACCTGATCGGGACTTTCAATGTGATGCGGTTTGCAGCCGCAGCGATGGTCGAGAATGAGCCCGAGGGAGCCGACGCCCAGCGTGGCGTGATCGTCAATACAGCAAGCGTTGCCGCGTATGACGGGCAGATTGGACAGATCGGCTACGCCGCAAGCAAGGGCGGTGTTGTCTCAATGACCTTGCCCGCAGCTCGCGATTTGGCACGTCACAACATCCGCGTCAACACGATCGCTCCAGGCCTCTTTGACACGCCCCTCCTCGCTTCCCTTCCCCAAGAAGCGCGAGAGGCGCTGGGCCAGACAATTCCGTATCCCCCACGCTTGGGCGACCCTGCCGAATTCGGTCAGCTCGCTTTGAGCATGATCCAAAACCCAATGCTCAACGGTGAAACCATCCGCTTGGATGGGGCAATCAGGATGGCGCCAAAGTAGGACTCAAAGTCGGCAGACAACGCCCGCCGCGCAATTTGATGTCTGTGGACGTTCGCGGGTCCTGCGAACGGACCGCGGGCAG
>JAPLCH010000247.1:0-8506 GCA_026392325.1 Solirubrobacterales bacterium
GCGGAATTCGAGTGAAAGCGGGCCGCAAAGCCAGCTTAGTTCGTGTCCGTCCCGTCACCTGACCGGGTCTTGCTCCTTGCGGATGCCCGGTTTCTGCGGCGCGGTGGATGCGCTGTTCAAATTCAGTCGGCCTGTTCGGGCGACTCCTCGGTTGCCTCTGCCTGCTCTTCAACAACGGTCTCTTCAACAACCGCTTCAGCCGGCGTTTCTTCCACTTCTGAAATCTCTTCCACAACCGCAGCCGCCTTTACCGGTGCTGCAGCTGCTGGCTGGTCTACGGCATCGCTGCCAGCATCGGTGTCAACGCGAACTCCAGGGCCCATCGTTGACGCGAGGGTCACCGAATGGATGTAGCGGCCCTTGGCTGCTGACGGCTTCGCACGGTTGATCTCGTCCATGACCGCATTCAGGTTCTCGACGAGGTCTCCCTCAGGGAAACCAATCCGACCGATGACAACGTGAACGATGCCAGCCTTGTCTGTGCGGTACTCAACCTTGCCGGCCTTGGCCTCGCTGACTGCCTTGGCAACGTCAGCGGTGACAGTTCCAACCTTTGGGTTGGGCATCTTGCCCGACGGCCCAAGCACCTTGCCGAGACGGCCAACTACGGGCATCAGGTCTGGTGTGGCGATTACAACGTCAAAGTCTGTGAAACCTTCTTCAATCTTCTTGGCGAGGTCCTCAGCGCCAACATGGTCAGCTCCGGCTTCCTCTGCCTCACGGGCCTTGTCGCCCTGTGC
Source organism: Solirubrobacterales bacterium (assembly GCA_026392325.1). GTDB lineage: Bacteria > Actinomycetota > Thermoleophilia > Solirubrobacterales > Solirubrobacteraceae > WLNJ01. The sequence goes on from JAPLCH010000247.1 coordinate 741, forward strand.
GAAGACAGCAATGGTCACGTTCTTGCCGAGTCCTTTTGGAAGCGCAACAGTTCCGCGAAGCTGCTCTTCGGCGTGGCGGACATTAAGCCCGGTCCGCACGTGCAGCTCAACGGCCTCGTCGAACTTGGGCTCACGAAGTGACTTGATGAGTCCGATGGCCTCAGCTGACGGGTACTCACGGAGACGGTCGTACTTCCCGCGAGCTTCGCGCCAGGTCTTTCCACGGCTTGCTGTACGTGGTGACATCAGCCTGTTACCTCAATTCCCATGGACCGTGCTGTGCCAGCGATGATCTTCGTGGCCTGGTCCAAATCGTTTGCATTCAGGTCCTGCATTTTCTTCTCGGCGATCTCGCGCAGCTTGGCCGTCGAGATTGATGCCACGACCGTACGCCCTGGCTCCGAGGAACCCTTCGGAATGCCGATCGCCTGACGGATCAGAACGGCTGCCGGTGGGCTCTTGGTTACAAAAGTGAATGAGCGATCCTCGTAAACGGAGATCTCTACTGGGATGGTTGTCCCATTGTCCTGAGCCGTCTGGGCGTTGAAAGCCTTGACGAACTCCATGATGTTGACGCCGTGCTGACCGAGCGCAGGGCCGACCGGTGGAGCCGGGCTCGCCTGTCCGCCTGGGGCTTGGAGCTTGATAACTGTGATGACCTTTTTTGCCATGTTCAGACTTTCTTGACCTGATCGAAGCCGACTTCAACCGGGGTTTCCCGGCCGAAGATGGATACCAGCACCTTGAGCTTCGCTGCGTCCTCGTTGATTTCTGCGATTTCTCCTGAGAAGTCGGAAAGTGGCCCGGAGATGACCTTGACCTGCTCTCCAACGTTGTACTGGGCAACCGGTCGAGCCGGTGCTGTCGCGGCTGCTCCCGGGGGCGATGATGTCTGCTCAACCTTGAGCAGGCGTTCGACTTCAGTTGCTGTAAGTGGAATTGGCTGATCGGCTGCGCCGACGAAGCCGATGACGCCAGGCGTGCCCTTGACGAGCTGCCAAGAGTCCTCGGTGAGGTTCATCTCAACCAGAACGTAGGCCGGCATCGTCCGCTTCTCAACATCAACCTTCTGGTTGTCCTTGATTTCTTGGACTGTCTCTGTAGGAACAACGATGCGTCGGACTGCGCGCTGTTGGTTGAGCGCGGTGCGACGATGCTCAAGGTTCTGACGAACCTTGTTCTCGTGCCCTGAATAAGTGTTGATTACATACCAGCGATACATGGGTTTTTCCGCCTAAAGGATTAGTTGCATGAACTTCGCCGACAGGAAGTCGGCGAGTCCGAGGTAGGTACCTGCGATGGCCACAAAGCCAGCTACGACCGCAGTTGCCTGGGTTACGTGCTGGCGATCAGGCCATTGAACTCTCTGGAGCTCGCGCCACGAACCACGCAGGAAGTTGACAATCCGAAAGCGGGAAGGCACCTGAGCGTGCTTCTCCGCATGACGCTGCTCAGCGGCCTCGTCAATCGGGGTCTCGTCGAAGGCGTCTCCGCCATCTGGAGTGTCAACAGTGGTGGTCACGCTTAACGCGTTTCCTTGTGCTGCGTGTGCTTGCGGCACCAGCGGCAGTGCTTGCGCATTTCAATCCGGTCCGGATTGTTGCGCTTGCTCTTATTCGTCTGATAATTGCGGCGCTTGCAGTCCTCACATGCGAGGGTTACAGCGATGCGTACGTCTCCGCGGGCCATAGTTGTTCAGTCTCTTCCGGTCAATGCTTACGCCGTCCGGGTGAGGCCAAAGAACGGCCTCCCGAACGGCAGGGCTTTGAAGTGTAGCGACGGGGCGAGGTTGACGGAGCCACGCAGGCAGACGCCCGTCTGGGAGTCGTGAACCGTAATCTCGGGTGCTGTGTCCAAGCCAAGCCGCCGACCCACTCGCCCAAGTTTCCCATTCGGGTCCAAGGCAGTCTTCACTGCGACCCTCCTGAACATGCTTTCAGTCGGCGCGGCGCTGCCCGTACTCCCTAGGTATGTGAAGGGTCCCATTGGCGCAGGAGATGTAGCTGTAGGTCTTGTCATTGGGTCGTTCGCCCTCGCCGCGATAGTGGTGCGCCCCATTGCCGGAAGGTCCGGGGACCGCCGCGGACGACGCCCGATCATGATGGTCGGAGCAGGCCTCACTGCCGTGGCTGGAGCGCTCTATGCAATTCCGTGGGGCGTTGCCGGCTTGGTTGGAGCCCGAATAATCCTCGGCGCCGGAGAAGGAGTCGTCTACACGTCTGGAGCTGCTTGGGTTGCAGACAGGGCTTCAGAGAAAGAACGCGGTCGGCTGATTGGCCTCTACGGACTTGCGATCTGGGGCGGTGTCTCAATTGGACCACTCATGGGCGAGAGCCTGTACGAGGCCACCAAGTCCTTTGACGCAGTCTGGGCGCTCTGTGTCGGATTGTCAACGCTCTCCCTGATCGCCCTTTTCTGGATGCCGCGCAACGAAACAGTTGTCACACATGAAAACCAACCGAAGGGAATCTCAAGCCTAATCCCGCGGGCTTCCATCCGACCAGGCTTCGCACTCCTGCTTGCGAACCTGGGTTACGCGGCCGTTGCCTCCTTTCTGGTCCTCACCCTTGATCATCGGCACATCGGGCACGGGGCGCTGGCCTTCGCGTCGTTTGCGGGCGCAGTTGTGATCAACCGTTTGCTGCTGGGAGATGTTCCTGACCGAATGGGCGGCAGGCGCGCTGCGATGCTGGCTGCCGGGGCAGAAGGCGTAGGACTTTTGATCCTGGCCGTTGCGCAGTCGCTCCCGATCGCCCTTCTCGGCGCAGCGGTGATGGGATCCGGGTTTGCGATGCTCTTCCCCTCACTCGCCCTGCTCGTCCTCGCCAAGACCGAGCCAGCTCAGCGAGGGGCGGCGATGGGCACATTCACAGCCTTCTTCGACATCGGACTTGCCTTCGGTTCTCCACTGGTGGGAGTTGTGGTGGCCACCATGGGTTATGCGGCCGGGTTCGTCGCGGGAGCAATTGGCTCGCTCGCAGGCCTGCTCGTAGCCGCTTCAATCAGCCCGCATGGACTCGACCATGGCCATGCCGACACAGCAGAGCCCCTCTAGGAGAGAGTCAAGCCGTTTAGTTGCCGGCTTCGAAAAGCCGTGACATCGGGTTCAGGTCACGTGAGCGCCTGTAATCCCTAAGGGCAGCCTTCTCATTCCCTGCCCGCGCCTCAATCCCAGCGAGTACCAGCCATGGTTGCCAAGCACCAGGCTCCCGCTTGATCGCGCCGAGGACCAGCGGCTTCGCTGCTGCGTAGTTGCCTCCCGCCTCCTGAGCCAGACCTTCCTGCAGCCAAGCTTCAGATGAATACGGCTGCCAGTTGCGCGCTGATCTGGCTTGGGCAACTGCACCGGCAAAGTTCTTCTTCGCAGCCTCTTGCCGGCTCTGGATCACGCCGTGGCTGGCAACCGTCGGAGGAACCACCAGAACGAGAAGCAATACCGCGAACAGGCCAATGCCGAAACGCACCTTTGGCTGCGCCTCATCTTGGAGTTCATCTGCCACATCTGGCGTTGCCACTGCTGCAAATGCGACCACCGCAACGATTGGCAGGATTGTCACCTGCCAGCCCCAGTCAGTCGCTGAAGAAAGCGCGAATGCTGCGACCGTTGCCGTCCCGGCCCCGGCGAGTCCGAGCTGCGGTCCAGCACGCCTCAAAGCCGAGGCACAGCCCCAGAGCATGGCGCCAAAGAAGCCAAGCATAAGCAGGAGTCCAATCAGTCCCAGATCGGACCATGCCTCCAAATAAAGCGAATGGACATTCTTGACTGTCAGGGCGCTGGTTCGATGCTTGTTCCACCAGAGCTCAAATGTGCCACCGCCGGTCCCCGTCAGCGGGTGCTCTGCCCCAGCGTTGACGGCGCCTGTCCAAAGCTGCCAGCGTCCGTTGGAGCTCTGCGATGCAAGGCGTTCCACCGAGTTGACGCTTCCCCTGCTGGCGGTCATGTGAGGGTTGCGAAACGCGTTCCAGCTCTTGTTGAGCTGCGGCCCGCCGCCAGATGCAAAGAAGAGTCCCGCACCAACGGCGACCAAGCCAAGGACGACACTGAGTCGGAGCCACGGCCTTGCCCTGCCGCGGTCCACCGTTTCCTCGTCGCCAGGCAAATGATGAAGTGCAACCGTCACGGTGGCTACGGCGAGCGCTGTTGCAAGAAGCACAAGGAGCGTGAGCCTGGCTTGGTCGGCCCCAGCCCCGGAGTCAGTAAGCCCATCCATCAGCTGCTGCCCTGACAGTGCTGTCGCCACAACCACACCGGAGGCGACGGCAGCAATGGCAAGTCCTGCAATTCGTCGCGCGTTGATCGGCCCGAGCAGGAAACCCACCAAGACTGCAAACAGTGCAACCACGCTCCCACCGCGTGAAATTGCAAACAGGATGCACAAGCTCAGAAGCGGGATTGACGCTCCAGCGAGGGCGCGTGAAAGGCCCTTGCGCGCCCCAGTCGCGAAGTGGACGGCCAGAGGGAGCGCCATGGCCATCAAGTAGGCGGATGCATTCCAGTAGCCGATCGGCCAGTGCAGTCTGGGTCGCATCCGGGCGAGATCTCCTGCCGGAACCGTGTCCGGGAACCAAGTGGGATGGAGCCTTGAACCAACAGCGACGAAAGCGATCAGCGCCACGCCGGCCAGAAGGCCGCCAAGCACGGCCTCGCTGTCTTCCCTGCGAACTACGAGTGCCGCGGCAAGAAGGCAACTCAATACCGCCGCGAGCTGCACGCCGACCGAGACCGTCCGCCCTGCCGCGTCTGACCAGAGAACCGAAATGAGTTCCCACGCAAGGAAGGCACTCAGGAGTCCGACCGCGGCCGCCCTGGCGCCCGTGAGGCGAACGGTTGGAATGACTCCAAGGATCGCTCCGATAAGGACCAACCACGAGACGAGAAGAGTTGCCTCGCCAGTCATTGGAAGTTCGTAGCCGCCGTGTCGGTAGCCGATCAGGAAGACAAAACCAGCGACGAATACGCCGGTAACGAGTCCGCGACTCACCCCTGCGCCGCCGCGGTTTACCGGTTGCCCCGTGACAGGGCCGCCTTCATCTGTCATGATCTCGTTTCCCATGTTCCGCAGAAGTCTCTCACTAATGCTGGTCACCGTAGCCGCTTCCGCTGCCGCTGCAGCGCCAGCGTACGCGTCATCTGCAGTCACGGGTGATCCTTGGGTTGACCAGTACATCGAACAGGTGCCCAATGCGACCGGCGAAGTGAAGACCGGGAACACAAAGTCCCGTTCAGGACTTTCCCGCCAGCAGGTTCAGTATTTGAGCAACGAGGGAGGTGACCGCTTCTCATCCGTAGTAGCAGCGACGGTTCCCGGCGGCCCTGGTTCTGGCGGCCCTGGTTCTGGCGGGACATCATCTTCTTCCACAGCCTCGGTCTCCGTGCCTTCAGTGCCCGCAGCTTTGGGCACTGCGATTGAAGGTGACTCCGGTGGCCTTGGATTGGTCCTTCCGGCGGCCCTGATCGGTTCAGTTATCGGCGCTTTCGCGCTGGCTGTTTCGCGGCAGCGCCGCAATCACTCCTGATCCTCAGCGCCGCTCGGCGAAAGCCGTCGCCCTACTGGCGCTCAAGGACAGAACACAGGATAGGCTGCGTCGAGATGACCTGGGGAAAGATCTGATGAAACCTTTGCGAGACGCTCGATGAGTACTTCTGCGACACCGCGTTCGAGCGACGAGCTGCATCAAGGCGCATCAGCTGCGGGAAATAATGGTCGCCGACTCGCCCGGGCCCGCGATGTCTTGATGCGACGGTCACTGTTTGTAAGCGACCTGACCTGCGTTGCCATCGTCGTCTGGACGACCATCGCAGTCGCTGGCAGGGGCCAGACTGTCCAGCCTCTTTCAGTTGCCTACCTAATCCTGGTCCCGATGGTCGCCAAGATGCTCGGGCTTTATGACAATGACGACACCCGTCTACGCCATGTGACGCTTGATGAGTTTCCCCGGCTTGTTGGACTTGCGGCATTCGTGGTCGGCAGCGAGTGGCTTGCAAATGATGTGATTTTCAGTGGCGGCGTCACCCACAACCAACGCGTGCTCCTGCTCGTTGGAATCACAGCACTGCTGACAATTGGACGGGGGGCAACGCGTCGTCTTGTTGTCACAGCCCTTCCGCCAGAGCGCTGCCTTGTAATCGGAACCAGTAAATCCGCCGTAGAGCTGAGCACTCGGTTTGAGCGCTCCCATTCCTTCAAGGCGGAAGTCGTCGCGAGCGTCACTGACAGCATGGACGAGGACAAAGCAATCGCCTCTGCTCATGAGTTGCAGACCCTTATTGACGATGCGCTCGTTGAGCGTGTCCTGCTTGTCCCGCGGTCAAATGAAGACTTGGCAGTAGCTCGGGCGCTGAACGGAATGGGGATCAAAGTGAGCGTAATCCCCGAGATCAACGACCTGATGGGCACGGCATCGCAAGTTGATGATCTTGTGGGCTTGACAATGCTCGGAATGCAACGCCCGCGGCTTGCCGGCTCCTCAATTGCCGCAAAGAGGATCTTCGACCTAGCGCTGGGAACCATCATCGCGATCGTTCTGACGCCGTTGATGATCTTGATTGCAGTCAGCATTCGCCTCACCTCTCCTGGGCCTGCCATTTATAGCCAACGCCGGGTTGGCCGACATGAGTTCCAGTTCACGATCCTTAAATTCCGCACGATGGAAGACGACTCACACTTCAAGCGAAGCCACTTGGCTACCCTGAATGAGGCCTCCGGATTGTTCAAGATCACTGATGACCCGCGGGTCACGAAGGTTGGCCGGGTGCTTCGCCAGACGAGCCTCGACGAGCTCCCACAGATATTCAATGTCCTGCGGGGAGAGATGAGCCTAGTTGGCCCTCGACCGTTGGTTCCTGAAGAGGACATTCTGCTTTCAGGCTGGGCAAGGTTCCGCTACTCAGTCCTGCCCGGGATGACCGGCCCGTGGCAACTCGGCAGCGCGGCTCGCTTCTCATTGACCGACATGGCATCACTGGACTACCTGTACATCACCAGATGGTCTCTCTGGGAGGACGTGAAGACATTGATCCGAACCGGAATTTATGTCCTCGGCCTCCACGGTCGCTGAGTAACCTCAGTACATGGCCAAGAGCACACCCAGCAAAGACGACGCCCGGCGGTTCTTCGATTGGGGCGGACGAGAGAGTCACGACCCGTCGCTTGTCGATTTCTCACCTGGAGCAAAGGCGCGACTAGCCGCTGGTCGCAGCCTCCGAAAGGATGTCCCGCGCAGCGCCCACGGCAAATGGAGGCCAGATCCTCACCGGCCCGACCCGGTCTCCATCCTCGAGCAGCAGGCAGCGAGCCGCGTTCCTGACCTGATCCCGATCCGGCACGGACGCATGCTTGCGTCTCCATTTGCCTTCTTCCGCGGAGCTGCTGCCGTGATGGCGTGGGACCTTGCCAACACGGCAACCACCAAGATCCGAGTACAGACATGCGGTGACGCCCACCTTGTCAACTTTGGTGCCTACGCTGCACCGGACAGGCGTCTTGTCTTTGACCTGAACGACTTCGACGAAACTCTCCCCGCCCCATTTGAGTGGGACATCAAACGCCTTGCGGCCAGCGTTGAGGTGGCCGGACGGGACAATGGCTTTTCCCAAGGAGACAGGGCTGCGGCAGTCAGGGGTTCGGTTGTCGCCTACCAGCAGGCGATCGGAATGCTTGCCAACCTGCGCTTTCTTGACACTTGGTACACGCGCATTGACCTTGAGCACATAGAGATGCTGGTCAAGCAGAACTCTCGTCCTGAAGGTCGCAAGGCCACCGAAC